>NZ_JBFRUJ010000139.1:0-294 GCF_041474575.1 Vibrio sp. 10N.222.51.C5 | reverse complement strand
AAGTTATATAGAACAACTGCTGCCTCTTCTTCCCATTAAGCATATCTCCCAGTTAACAAGCGTACATTGGCACACCATTAAAGAGATAGATAAACGCCGACTTCGCCAAGTGGTACCGTCAGTGAAATGGGAGGGGCTAAGGCAACTCGTCATGGATGAGTTCGCTATCTTTAAAGGACATCGGTATGCCACGGTCATCGCTGACGCTAAGACTCACCAAGTTATTTGGATAGGGTTAGGCCGTAGCCGCAAGGACATACGACCGTTCTTCGAGCTGTTAGGCAAGCATGGCAA
>NZ_JBFRUJ010000138.1:0-244 GCF_041474575.1 Vibrio sp. 10N.222.51.C5 | reverse complement strand
GTTTCGTGAGCAAGACGGAATAGGAAGTCTTTACCTTTCTCGTTAGCTTTGAACCAGTCGACAAACTCTTGACCGTAAAGTTTGCCACCTAGCGTGTCTAGCTCTAGTAGTGTGTAGTAATCCACACGGTCTTTGTTCTCTTCGATTGCTACACCCATGTTTTTGTAAAGCGTTGTGTAGCGCTCACGGATGATGCGTTTACAAGCGGCTTTGTAGCGACCTTCTGAGTCCATTAGACAAGTTA
>NZ_JBFRUJ010000137.1:0-535 GCF_041474575.1 Vibrio sp. 10N.222.51.C5 | reverse complement strand
TCTAGCTCGAGTTATCGAATACATTTAAGTTATTCGTTTGACATCAACGATAAAACCTACTCAGTTGGAGTATACAGTAAAAAATATGTCTATTTGCGTGTGAGTGAGTGACAGCCCCTTACTGGCAATGCTTCTTTTGGATCTATAAAGCGTACATACTATGTATAATGGTGTGTACGCTTTTTTATCCCTGAAGGCTTAGCAAGGCGATGGTCTCACTGCGTGAAGACCATCATCCTGCCAAAAGGGTATTTAAGGGAATGATGGTAAAGTAAAATAATAAAGCCACTCCTGACGCTCGCACAGCTCACTACTCGCTAGGCATTTATGATTTTTCTTGGCGTTGTTGCCTAAATTAGTTGAACCTTTTCCAAGTCCTGTGATCTGATCATTTGAAACGATTGGAATGGTGGTGATATGGGTAAAGCAAACAAGAAGATAACTAACTGGACGGAGTACAATAAGGCTCTTTGTAAACGTGGTTCGGTTACATTCTGGATAGATGATTCAGCCGTAGATGCATGGCGATGCAAAA
>NZ_JBFRUJ010000136.1:0-534 GCF_041474575.1 Vibrio sp. 10N.222.51.C5 | reverse complement strand
GATGAGACCACTTGGCAGCTTCCAATGTCTGAAATCGAGAAACTGGCAGATACAGACATCAAACTACTTTGCGTCGTTAACCCAGCAAACCCAGCATCAGTGAAATTCTCTGACGAGACTCTAGAGAACCTAACAAACTTTGTGAATGAGCAACGCAGTGACCTATTCATCATCACTGATGACGTATACGGTACATTTGCCGATGACTTCGTTTCTCTATTTGCAAAACTACCATACAACACACTTTGTGTTTACTCGTTCTCTAAGTACTTTGGCGCAACAGGCTGGCGTTTAGGTACCATTGGTATCCAACACAAAAACGTATTTGATGACGCACTAAGTTCTTTCAGCGAAGAAAAACAGTGTCAACTTGATGACCGTTACAAAACACTGACTCCAGAGCCACGTGACATTAAGTTCATCGACCGCATCGTTGCGGATAGCCGTAGCGTAGCCTTGAATCACACTGCCGGTCTATCTCTACCGCAACAAGTGCAAATGGCGATGTTTGCTCTAACTTGTCTAATGGACTCA
>NZ_JBFRUJ010000135.1:0-573 GCF_041474575.1 Vibrio sp. 10N.222.51.C5 | reverse complement strand
ATTTATCCTTATTGATCCTATGTTGGGGAAAAAAGGCTCTATGCCTCCGTTTTCAGTCATTAAGGCTAAGGCCGCGAAAAATCCAACCGTTGAGATGCCAAGTAATGCCGATGAGCTACTAAACAAGGTTACTCATACCTTAATTACTCACAGTCAAACACTTGGTATCAAGGCATTACAACATGGAGATCACCTAGATCCGGCAGGTGAGACGTTTTTAACAAGTCGTAATATCCCAGTTGCGACACCAGCCAAAGATAAGGCTTACCTAGAAAAATACGACTTAACGGTAAATTGGGGAATTGAAGACTGGCAAACTATCGACTTTCTAGACGGAAAGCTCACCGCGGTTCCGGCTTTGCACGGCCATGGATGGATTCACAAGGTAATGGCTAATGGTGTTGGATTTTTCTTGGAGCTCCCCAATGAGCCTTCTATTTACATTAGCGGTGATACAGTTCTAACCGATGATGTAAAACGAGCGTTGACTGAGTTGAAACCTGATATCACAGTAGTCGCGGCAGGTCGTGCTCGTATGGACGTTGGTCAACCGTTATTGATGTCTATTGATGA
>NZ_JBFRUJ010000134.1:0-307 GCF_041474575.1 Vibrio sp. 10N.222.51.C5 | reverse complement strand
GCGCAGACGGTGACGTACGCGGAAAACCAAGTGGCGGACGCGGTAGTGGGTGCCTTGTCCGGCAGCGATCTGGATGGCGTGACCAAATACGAGTTCAAACACAGTGACGGCACCTTAAGCGCCACAAGTGAAGACGGTTTCTACAGTGTCGATGCGGCCGGCAACATCAGCATCACGACAGCGGGCGTTTCGGCGGAGGTGAACGACTTCGAGCAAGGCACGAACAGTGGCGATTACCAGATGGTGATGACCGACGGTTACGGCTCGACAGCGGAAGCGACGGTGATCCTGAAAGAGAGCAACGTGG
>NZ_JBFRUJ010000133.1:0-272 GCF_041474575.1 Vibrio sp. 10N.222.51.C5 | reverse complement strand
CAGCGGGCGTTTCGGCGGAGGTGAACGACTTCGAGCAAGGCACGAACAGTGGCGATTACCAGATGGTGATGACCGACGGTTACGGCTCGACAGCGGAAGCGACGGTGACCCTGAAAGAGAGCAACGTGGATGAGTCAGGCTCGTTCGGTGCGCAGACGGTGACGTACGCGGAAAACCAAGTGGCGGACGCGGTAGTGGGTACCTTGTCCGGCAGCGATCTGGATGGCGTGACCAAATACGAGTTCAAACACAGTGACGGCACCTTTAGCACC
>NZ_JBFRUJ010000132.1:0-326 GCF_041474575.1 Vibrio sp. 10N.222.51.C5 | reverse complement strand
GATGAGTCAGGCTCGTTCGGTGCGCAGACGGTGACGTACGCGGAAAACCAAGTGGCGGACGCGGTAGTGGGTACCTTGTCCGGCAGCGATCTGGATGGCGTGACCAAATACGAGTTCAAACACAGTGACGGCACCTTTAGCACCATCAGTGAAGACGGTTTCTACAGTGTCGATGCGGCCGGCAACATCAGCATCACGACAGTGGGTGTGGCGGCGGAGGTGAACGACTTCGAGCAAGGCACGAACAGTGGCGATTACCAGATGGTGATGACCGACGGTTACGGCTCGACAGCGGAAGCGACGGTGACCCTGAAAGAGAGCAACGT
>NZ_JBFRUJ010000131.1:0-469 GCF_041474575.1 Vibrio sp. 10N.222.51.C5 | reverse complement strand
TTAATTTTCCGGATTGGTATAATTGAACCTGTTCGATATTTCTCAGGTAAGCGACTTTACGTTCACGAGTTAGAAGAGAGAATTTAAACTCTTTGGGATAACCGCTGCTACGCAGTGAAAGTGGGGTGGCGATACGTGTGTAGTATACGCTATTTGGAAGTCTCAATAAGTACATCTGTGCTACCTTTCTGTGCGAGATGATTTTCGAGGCTTTAGATACGAAAAAACCGCTGTAAAAACAGCGGTTTAATCTTTAAGAGTGGTGGAGGGATAGGGATTTGAACCCTAGAACCGCTATTAACGGTTGCCGGTTTTCAAGACCGGTGCTTTCGACCACTCAGCCATCCCTCCAACAAATTGTCATCAACAGATTAGTACACTGTTGAGGTTGTTATTTGCTAATGCAAGTAACGATACCTTTTGTCTTCACCTTTCAAAAAAGTGAAAATAAATTTAAAGCCTGGCGATG
>NZ_JBFRUJ010000130.1:0-207 GCF_041474575.1 Vibrio sp. 10N.222.51.C5 | reverse complement strand
CGGGAACCCCTCCAGGGTGTGTCTTACTCTTCACAAAGTAAGCCTAAATTGATGTTTTCCCATAAGCCCATCAATCAGGTTGTTCTCTTAACTCTTAAAAGAGGTAAGAAGAATATGGTGGAGGGAGACGGATTCGAACCATCGAAGGCAGTGCCGGCAGATTTACAGTCTGCTCCCTTTGGCCACTCGGGAACCCCTCCAGGGTGT
>NZ_JBFRUJ010000129.1:0-299 GCF_041474575.1 Vibrio sp. 10N.222.51.C5 | reverse complement strand
ATCCTGCACGACCCACCATTTCCTCCCAAGGAAATAAAAATATGGGGCTATAGCTCAGCTGGGAGAGCGCCTGCCTTGCACGCAGGAGGTCTGCGGTTCGATCCCGCATAGCTCCACCATTCCTTCCATTAGGAATTAAAACTTTATGGGCGATTAGCTCAGTTGGGAGAGCACCTGCCTTACAAGCAGGGGGTCACTGGTTCGAGCCCGGTATCGCCCACCATCTTTAAGCATTCTCGTAAGAGAGTATTTAAAAATGGGTTTAAAAGTTTAACACTTAAAACTCTTGCTCTTTAACA
>NZ_JBFRUJ010000128.1:0-532 GCF_041474575.1 Vibrio sp. 10N.222.51.C5 | reverse complement strand
TTCCGTCTTGCTCACGAAACCGGCGTAATCTTACTACCTGGTAAAGGTTTCGACACAGTACACGCATCAGTACGTGTATCACTAGCGAACCTTACTCACCACGAGTACGAGCTAATCGGCCGTGCAACACGCACTGTATTGGATGAGTACTTCGCTGAGTTTCAAGACGCATAAGTTCAAGTCTGGCTTAGAATCAAATACATGATTTAAAGCCGATGACGTCCAACTCATTAAGAATAAGCCTCGGCGATGTCGAGGCTATTCCGACCAAATAAGCACAGTGGTTAGATCGATAAAACTTCCTATCTTGATGTTCCGTTGTGTTTATTTAGTCGTCTTATCCAAGTATTCAAATCCATTTCAAACTGAAAGAGCGACGCATGAAAAGCATTATTTCTATTCAATCTCACGTGGTTTACGGGCATGCAGGAAACAGTTCTGCGGTTTTTCCAATCCAAAGAATGGGACTCGATGTGTGGCCAATCCACACTGTTCAGTTCTCTAATCACACTCAATATCAACAAGGTTGGAC
>NZ_JBFRUJ010000127.1:0-2539 GCF_041474575.1 Vibrio sp. 10N.222.51.C5 | reverse complement strand
TTATTGATGTCTATTGATGAAGTGATGGAGTTTATCCGTCTTTCCCCTAACAAGGTGATTGCGAACCATATGGAGGCACTAAACCACTGTGCAGTGACTCGACCAATTCTTAAAGAAGCAATTGATAAAAACGGTTTGTCAGATAAAGTCCTTATTCCTGCTGATGGTGAGACCTTGGAGTTTTAGATACCTGAACTAATCCGATGACTCTCGATTTAAGTAAATAATCTAAATGATTTTTGTCCAAAAATGAGTTTAGTGGTTAGTGTATGATTGTGTGAACAGGTGAAATCGAACCACGATTTTGTCAGACTGAGTATGAACCAGTACATATAAAGTTAGATAAAAATATAGTAGAGACCACCAATTTTTGGTGATCTAATTTTTTCATTTAGCACCTGAACTCTTACAGAAAAATTAGATCTACATGTAAAAGTTAGATAAATGGCTTCTAGCCCTCGTTGTGTAAGGGGTTTCTAACTTTTAAGTCTAACTTTAAGTTAAGTTTCCTTTTTTGTAACGTCTGAAAGCTGTTCGCAGCTAACCGTTCAAAGTCACGTTACAAAATAATGTTCATCAAGAACATTGCACCTAACGCATTCAATACCGAAATCGCGATCATCACCGGGATGTAGCGACCTTCAGTACCAATTGGTCCCATAATACGGCCCATGTATTGCACCTGAGAGCCCATCAAGTAGATAGCTGGCGCCAAGATAGCTATATGGTTGCCGTTCAGAATACCTTGGTCAAACAGCGTGATAACCACGCCCACCGCGCCACCCATCGACATCCACGCACCGATCAATACCGCTGCCGCTTCGCCAGGTAAACCAAATACCGCCATAATTGGAGCAAATACACTGCCCATCAAATCCAGCGCACCCGTTATCTGCAATGCCTTGATGATCACAAACGCCATCAGAACATTCGGTACCGTAGAGGTAGTCGCAATAACCCAGCCTTTCTTAGCACCTTCAACGAAAATATCAGTAACCATTGGTTTCTTTGCTTTAACTTCGCTCATTATGCTACTTCCTCTTCCAGTTTTTGTTCTTTGTCTGATTTTGGTTTGTCTTCTTTGCCTTCAGTAATGTTGAGGTAAATACGGAACAGATTCGCGCCGACAAACTTAAAGATAAACATCACAGCGACAGCCAAACCAATTGACGATGTCACCGCTAAAGAGCCGTCCATCGCGGTTAGAGTGAACAGCACCGCACCTGAAGAGAAAAAGTTAACGATCGCCGCACCCGCCGTAAACTGGAACATGGTGAACACATCGGTTTCACGCTTAGTCAGATGTCCTTCGTCTTTCAGCTGACGTGTCATCGCTGCGCCAGCATCGGTACTTTGCAAAGAAGCGATCAGTGCCAAGCCTGAGTTACCCGGAATACCCATCAGAGGGCGAAGCAGAGGTGTCAGTAGTTTACGAGCCGCATCCAGTGCACCGTAGTGCTCAAGTACGTTGATCATACCCAGTGCAAACATCACGGTCGGAATAAGTGTCAAAGCAAAAATGAAACCGTCGCGAGCACCACTACCGCCTTTACCACGCAGTGACGTCGTTGCCGCTTGAATACCATCGGCCGTTTCACTCACATCGTAAGCGACCTTACCGAATGAACCGTTGAGCGTTGTAAAATCGAACACTCCATACCATTCATTGGACTGCATTAAGCCTGAAAAGAACACCATCGCGAACGCGAGTGCGATATAGCTGCCGATCGTGACTTTACGATCGGTTTTGGTTGGATTAGTCATAAGGACCTCTATACATCTCGTTTATGTGGAACAGAACACGTATAGATAGTGCAAACCAATGAGCGAAAGGTTAATGACCAAAATCAAATAGCGTATCGGTTTAAATAAAAGAAGCACAGCAACATATAAAACTGTGATTTGGATTTAAAAGCAGGACCATACGCTAAATAAATTAGAATATTTCACATACAAAACTAAAAAATCTTGCTTCAACAGCGCAACCAAAAACGCACACAATCGCCACACAAGTCTGGCTTCTAGTGAGAAGTTTTTACCTAGTGCGATCTCTGATAATGCTGTAAGAGATCTCTTGCATTGTTTTTCTGGTCAATTTTAATTCGATTATAATACAGAGACTTAAAAAGTGATTTTGCTTCCAGAACGCAACCGTTTTCCCTTAGTTGATTGAGTTTTGAGCCAAGCGCAAACAGTGAGCCATTTTATAAAGAATTTGAGCTTAATTCGAAATTTCAGCCCTCAGAGGTGCTATAGACTTCGCGCAGCCAATATAGAAGGAGAACGGTGATGACTATGGAAATGAGAACGCTTAAATATCAAGTAATGGGCAAAGGCATGTGGATCACTGCAACAGTATCTCGCGTAGTAGCGGACAAACTTGCGCTTGAATACCAATCCTATGGCTGGCCTGTTGAAGTATGTGCAGCAGAACAAACACTGACGTTTGATCTCAATGCTGCATAATGTTGGCAATTTCGAATAAGCTCTATCGGCACTGAGTCCGGTAGGGCTTTTTCTTGGTTCATCGCGGCTTTCC
>NZ_JBFRUJ010000126.1:0-788 GCF_041474575.1 Vibrio sp. 10N.222.51.C5 | reverse complement strand
TGTGGCGGTACTTGGATGGTGGATAAGAAGCTGATTGAAGAAGGCAATTGGGAAGAGCTGGCTCATTTAACTCGTGAAGCCGTTAAGTTAGTCAATTAAACCTAGTGCAATAGCATTTTGACGTTATATCTAGCCCTCCTTTTGGAGGGTTATTTTATGGTTGAGCATTATTCTTTCAAAGTTAATATTTAATCGTGCTCGATAGCATCTTAAAAATAAAGGCTAAATATGGAAAACTGGATAACACAAGGAGTTGGCGGCCTGGCTTTTTGTATCGGTGTAATGGCATTTTGGCAAAAAGATGATATGCGTTTTCGCTACCAGATGATGATCTTTTGTTTTGTAATGAGTATCCATTTCATATTAATGGGCGCCATAGTGGCGGCTATAGGCGTAATTATTAATGCTATTCGCAGCTATGTATCGATAAAAACTCAATCGCGCAAAGTGATGTGGTTCTTTATTGGCTTGATGTGGTGCATGACTTTACCCAACATGAATCATTTCTTTGAATTTATTACGGTTGTTGGTTCATCCGTTGCGACATGGGCACTCTTTTCAAGACAAGGCATCGCATTGAGGTCCTTGATCTTATTCAATTCTTTCTGTTGGGCTAGCCATAACATTTGGATTGGTTCGATTGGCGGGTCCTTTGTCGAAATCACCTTTATTGTCACCAACATGGTCACTATCTATCGTTTACATCAACGCAGATTGTTAACTATAAAATAGGCAATATATTTTTTATTCTAAATTTAAAATATGGAAGTAATACATCACTAATTAAA
>NZ_JBFRUJ010000125.1:0-3715 GCF_041474575.1 Vibrio sp. 10N.222.51.C5 | reverse complement strand
GCATTAAAGAATTGCTTAAATTGCTTCTGTAAGGAGATAATCGTCATCGGCTTCACTATTGATGTAGGTAGTTTGTTTGGCGACGATTATCTGATCATAAATGAAGCCTTTTTTCTATCTAAATAAACAAGTTAGCTCTTAAGATCCTGTCTATGTTTAGGTCTTAGGTTCTACAATCGCACTAAGCTTTATTCTAAGTTGTTCCCCAACAATACTTTCACTCACGTCGAACTCAGCAGTGACATTTTGAGTGAAGCCAGCAAACATCTTGAAGGTGACTTGGGTAAATGTTTTACACACATTGGTCCCGCACCAGTTAAACAATTTATTGACCTTTTTAATAACATGTTTAACCACTTAACCATTGGGTTCCAGGATGAGTCTAAACTTGGACAAATCACTCTCTATGGTCACGATACCTATTTCAATTTGTTTGACTATGAAAAGAGTATTGATGTGTATCTATCCGCAATGGACGAGTTGGTTGATTTTTCAAACTCAGAACCAATCAAGAGAGATAGCTATCGACGTTATCTCTTACGTGAACAAGGGTTTTCCTACGTAGTTGATGAGCTGTTGAATGATCGTTCACCGTATTCGATGTTTCTTGGTGACATAAGTATTAGTCTTTTTTATGAATTGTGGCTTGCTAATAAAGAGATCAATGCATCTCCGAAGGGCTTCTCTAAACGTGCTGCTAGTTCCTATTCTGATAAACCAAGCTTTATATGTTCCCCTGAATTCGACTTGTTCAGCCTCGATAAACTTGAAAAATTGGAGTCAGATAATAAGTACTGTTTAGAGGTGATCGATAAATTTTTGGTATCTCTAGATAGGGCAATCGAGAAAGATTCTTCAAGGAAAAGGTCCCTTGAAGAATCTAAAAGAAAGCTTACAGAACTTTCGAGTCAACTCAGCGGCCCGTCAACGAAAGTTACATTTGAGTGAGGGGGTTTTGGGATACCACATCTTCTAGGTAAACGGGCGCTAGGTGAGCGTAACGTATCGCTGTGACCAAGTATTCGTTATAGCGAAATTATATTGCCACCGAAAATTATGTAATAAGGCTAATAGAAAAATGCGGGCAGGTCTTGCATTTTTATTACTGTTTTGACTTGTTTTTTCTAATCTAACAGCGTGACCAAACTCAGTGTGCCACTACATTTCTATGGGGTTTAATCTGCTATCGATTTTTGCAAATCATTGGGTACAAAATCACAGGGTGAATATCTGAAAATCAGTTCGCTTGTATTTCTTCATAACTTTGTGACATATATGAACCGCCTGTTGCCACTATCCAGTCTCAATAGATTCTGGATAGTGGCTGGTTACCCTTTACCTAAATGACCACTCAGTGATCGCAAAGTCCACGATTTTGTTATGCCGTTTATCTATTGCTTCACAATCCCACACTGGGTTCTCGCTATCTTTAACGAAAGAAGCAATCTCAGCCTGTTGGTTGAGAATGGGGTTCTTTCTGTAAGACATTAACTTATCGGCAAATGGTTTGTTTCCGATGGACGCATTGTGCGACCCTGATATGAGCATTAGGTTACCAAGACAATTGAGGTATTCAGAGCTAAAGTCTTCGGAATATTCACCCTGCTCATTGAGTTCATATCCTGTTTCGAGAGGACTTCCATCAGTAGGCGTGCGCGGTGCTATATGTTCAATTTGTTGGTTAGTAATCTTGAACCCTTCGACTGAATATCCCGCTCTCTGAAGATAACTCTCGTAGCTCCAAAGCAGGTAGCTTAGTACATTATTTCCGTACATCCCGCCATGTAGATAGTTCTTCGTATTTGTATCACTCCAATACCATGTATCGTTGAGCTTACTTGTTATTTTTTCTGATAAGACAGCATTGTCACCATCGTAGGAGAGCAGAATTTCATTGAGACGCTCTTGGATATTTGCCCGACTATTGATGAGCTTAGCCCTAAAGGTTATCACTTCAAGAATGCGGAAAAGAGTTGGGAGATCTGAAGAGTTATATCGGTAGCCCTTAATAATGAATGGGTAAACGTATGCGGGGATCCCAAGTTTAAACAGCCTTTTCGCATACAGACTTTCTTCATGTTGTAACTTATCTATGGCCACGAATGAATCGTTTAAACTTCGAACGTACTCTTTTATCCAGGTAACTTTGTCATCTTTGTTACGGAAAGCTTCCTTCAAGTCATCCAGAGTGCGGTAGGCGTACCCCTTGATATACGCATTGTTGTGGTAAATCAGCACACTATCTTCATTAATCCGCTCTATGTTGTTGATTACCTGATAAATGCGTTTAAATATGTTCGATACAAATTCGATATTGTTCTCAACATCGTCAGCAGGGCTATTCACATACATCTGATACATGAAATACGATTTGACCTTTTCCATATTGGTCAATTCTTTGCCTCTATTATTTTCCAGTTCAAACATCAAAGCCGCATCTTTCTTACCCTCCAACTCGATTATGGTAAGGTCGGTATTTTCAAGCTTCTCTTGGATACTGACAAGGCGTGCGGTATCAAGCTTAGAGAGTTGTTTAGTGAAGTATGCTTTGGCTTCAAGTAGTTTCTTTTGTGATGGAGAATAGGCATCAAACTGATCGTGATTTTCAACAATTAGGCAGTCATAACAACTTCGATCATATTCAACTGGGCGGAGTTTTATATTTTTATCTCTGATGAAAGCTTCTTCAGTGTCATCAATGTCAAAATCATGCTCTGACAGGTTATTTCGTGTCTTTAATACATTGAGTAGAGAGCGAACAAATATAGTAACGGTCGTGACCCTTTGCTGGCCGTCAATGATTTCGTATAACTTGTTCTTTTCAACGCATTCAAGAAGAATATTCCCGAAAAAATAGTTGTTTTCCCCATCTACTTGCTCATAAAGATCTGACAAGAATTCATTCCAGTTGTTCTCTCCCCAAGCATAAGCCCGCTGGTATACAGGGATCTCGTAACTAACCTTGGAGGGCTCAAAGAAAGCCAATACTGTGGTTTGATTAAAGTTCATTTTACTCCCATCACTAAACATCACAAAGTGTTTAATATCAATAGGTTAATCATAGCAGATGCAGTAAAAGGAAACAGTGAATAATGCAGTATTTTTGATTCATTACATTAGAACCCATATTGGGGCTTGTAGTGGTTCACTAAAACTGGCCACTGATATAGAGTTTCCCCATATTTTTATTTATGCGAACAAGGAAGACACTGATGGCATTCGTAACTCATAATTGCACTAAAATGAACCAGATAGGGATTGAACTCAGGTTCAAACTCAGGAACTTACCTTTCCTGATGCCTAGAGTTCTAACTTTGTCCCCAAACTTCTAGACCACTAGAGACTGGTCTTCAATCACAGCTACGCACGAATACGTTGTTTAAGTGTTTCTAAGCTATTTAATAGTCGATAACCAAATGGAAGTTCTTCAGTGATAACGTGCCTTGATTAGGAAGCAATGTGTGTTTGCACGGTTTGCACGGTTTGCACGGCTTTGTTTCCTAAATCAGGGAACTAATGCTTAAAGCTACGATCAGATCATCTAAGTTCACTCACATACTTAGAGCAATGCCAAAGCCTCGCTACAGAACAACTAACTGGAAACAATATAACCAAGCCCTAATCAATCGTGGTTCACTGACATTCTGGATTGATGAGGAAGCGATTCATCAGTGGAAGCAACTCAAGCAAGGTAAACGAGGTCGACCTCGATTGT
>NZ_JBFRUJ010000124.1:0-3801 GCF_041474575.1 Vibrio sp. 10N.222.51.C5 | reverse complement strand
ATTTTAAAATGGGATTGACAAAAAAGGAGATTGAAATCTGAGAGGTTTCAGGGCCTGTTACTCGCGTAATTTTACGTACAGCGCCGCATGAATCTATCTATTTAATTACTGGCTGGCTTTGACTCCGCGTTAATTGGATTAAATCGTGATGGCTTTATCACATGTCTGCTCAAACTTAATTAAGACTTCTAATTACGGATGCCTCTCCAAAGTTAGTCCAGAGTCTCTGCTGGTTGAGTGTTAAAAGCTATTACCCTGATTTTGCTTACCAAAAGAACCTAGATGATTAACGCTTCCACTAACTCTCGGTCTATTGTCCGTACTACCAATAAACTGAAAAGACTTGGTTACTCTTGTTCGCTAGATTTAACGGTCCCAAAAGACCAAGCGAACTCCCGAATCATCTAGTCTTGTTTACCTATGTTGGCTTGTTCTTCACCAAATTGAATCAACTATCAACGTCATCAGTAACATCCGTACTCGTTTTTCAAACCACTAACTTTGAATTTTCTGATGCCCAACGGTCATTGTTACCAAACTGCGTTGCCATCCAAAACGAACTTCTATAAACGACTTGGCTAATCGTAAGTTACAGTGCAACATAAATTCTATTAACCTCTGTCTGGACTATATTAACTTGTCTCATAACTGCGATAATGACACTTCTATTACCAACAAGTCTTTAAAATCAGATCTTTAGGCTAGTTCTCAATTAGTTAGAGTATCTTTTGTTTGTTAACATATTCTGGAACAGAATAACTTATTATCTTAGAAGGCTTTACATGAAAATCAGTACAATCGCCCTATCGCTATTCACCGCTTTTTTTGGCATCAGCTCGCAGGCGCTTGCTAGTGAAAACGAAAACTCACCTAGAGAGCATGGTCATTTTTATGCTGGTGTTGATATCGGCTTTTATAATGAAACTGAATTAGAATATCGTGGCAGCGCCATTGAAGATTCATCTGATCTATCAGACTTTAGCTATAACTTGGTTGGAGGCTACGAATTCAATACACATGATGTCGTCAAACTGGGGCTAGAAGCCGAGTACCGAAAAATCGGAAAAGTTAGCTATAACGACTTAATGGATATTGAAGGCCATGCTTTCTTCGTAAACATTAAACCAAAGTTTATTGTTGAAGGTGACGTATTAGATCTGTATGTATCTTTATTAGCCGGTGTTGGCTCTATGGATATGGAAGCGAAAGCTTTTGGAGTATCAGACTCTAAGTCTGAAGCAGCCTACCAAGTTGGTGCTGAGCTTGGTGCGATGGTAACAGACAACATCGATATCCATATTGGTTACCGCTATGCAAACGTTGAAATTGAATCCATCGATGTGTCACCTCAAACCGCTTACCTAGGTGCAAGGTACCACTTCTAAACTTGATTCACTCGTAGGCTCAATACTACTAAAGCCGTCCTTTTAAAGCTCGGCTTTAATTTTGATCACCTATTTCCCTACTCGACCTCTACTTTGACAAGACAATTCAACCATAAATAAAGTTACGTTGTATCTTCTGTAAAAAGTTACAACTTGAAAGCTTTGCCCTAACGCAAAATAAACCACTTTAACAGGCTACTATTTCGTGTTTAAATTTTGATCTATCAAACAGTTATACGAATAAATTTGGTGATTAAGCAATCAAATGCTATGCATTCAATCCTTAAAAGTAAATTAAAGTGTTAACATCAGGCAATTTTGTAAACTAGGTGTTTGATATGTTACCTAAACTTTATAAGTTCAGATCGCTCCACGACAGAAACATACAATCTATTTCCGAGTGTTCGTTGTGGTTTGATTACGCTAAAACTTTTAATAACCCTTTTGAATCTAACCACGCATTCAACAAAGAGCTTCAACAAAACTTTAAGATCATGTGTTTCTCTCAGTCGAACGACCACCCAATACTATGGTCGCAGTATGGTGACAACTTTAAAGGCATGTGTATCGAGTATGATCTCAACTGCTATAACGGCGAGGCCAATCTCAACTGTTTTGAAGTCCAGTATGAAGACGAACCGAATATGTTCCGCCCAGCATCGCTAAGAGGTTTACAAACATCAAGACTGGGAGCTGAGATATTCAAAATTAAGCATTCTAATTGGCGTTATGAAAAGGAATACCGCTGGGTATTACCTTATGACGAGATGATCGGAAATAAACTCTACCTTAATAGAGAGTGCCTAAGCTCGGTGATTCTGTCAGAGCACGCTCCTGCCGACAGGAAATTGAAAGTTCTGATGACTTGCCAGCGCCTTGGTATCCCTGTTAAACACGCAATAGCAAAGCAAGAGTCGTTTACCTTCGAAGTGGTCAGTTAAGTAGAGTGTAATCCTACTGTTTAGCGCCAAAACAAGACATTCACATAAAGTTACAGCGCAACAAAAAAGAGAGCGACATTAATGAGACTCTCTCTTTTTATTACATGTTCACCGTAAGCTTTCCCAATCCTTTATCTTGCATCTGCTCAATCGTCGCGATAGACATTTGAACAGTTGAAAACCAATAAGGTCGGTGCTTAACGTTAAATAGTTCACTATTATCTAACGCCTCGAAAACAGAATATTTTCTACCTTGAGCCAAAGCTGCACCATAAACCGTTCGCTCAAGTACTGGAATGTCATTCACTTCCTCTAGAAGTGCCCTCTTGATGAACTGATTTCCAGGGCTCCAATCTATAAATTCAACGAGGTTTTTTAGTAGCTTAAGCTCTAGCTGCTCGACCATTGATTCAAGAAACTGTGTGTTTGGCATCACCTCAGTACAAGCATAATATTCGTCATGCTTGTCACTTGCTTCACGATAACCAAGCATCGTTTTTACCAATGCGTCTTCAAACGTTGAAGAAAAGTGGTTACAAATTAAAAACAAAGGCAGAACTCTCAACACACCAAGTAAAATGCCTACGTTAGGATCTTTAACCGACGTTTCTTGAAGTCGAATTCGAGTCGCATTTGACGTCACGACCAAGTGTTGCCAAACCTTAGGTGTGATGTGTTTAATGTTGCCATCATTCCACTTAATCAGCTGTTGACTCATTAACAATGGGAACAATAAACGACAATTTTCTATTCCTATTTGTCGTGCTGCAACTTTTGGATCGAGAATTACCTTAGATTTCTTTCCATATTTATCTGCAAACTCTTGATTGGAAACAAACTCGATTAAACTTGAGCTCAATGGCCTACTTTTCGCGGATATTTCATGGAGTTTGGAAAAGTTTAAAGATGGCGAATACGCAACACTAGCGAACTGATTGTAATCGGGTAAGTCTGAAAACAACGAACTTATTAAGGTACCTTGAAGCTTCTCAAGCATTAGCGCAGAAGCGGCATTGCTGACATCATCGATAACGTATCGTAAGGTTTGTTGCTTCGCGTCGACTTTTTCACGATGAGCATTGACTCTATCCTGCTCGCAGCGCAATAAAATACGTTGATTGTGAGATATGCGGTCAGATTCATCAAATATGACACTATCACAATACCTATTTTCCAAACTTAGTAACGTGTCTACTGTAGATTGTGCGAGCTTATATTCAGGTGAGATTAACCATCGATTAAAGCGAGCTTCAACATTGATTGAGACCTTCCTTGAGATCTCAACTACTTCAGGGGTATAACTTTTATTTGCTAACAACAACCGTGACTTTCCTTTGCCGTAAATGCTCTTGTATCGGCATATCCTGCCTTTATAACAAAACTAATATTAATAGAAATTAGAGATTGGTTCACGAAATTGTTTCAATAAAATTAAGGATATTTAGTTATAGTGCGTTCATAGACAGAACCTTAAG
>NZ_JBFRUJ010000123.1:0-497 GCF_041474575.1 Vibrio sp. 10N.222.51.C5 | reverse complement strand
CATCGCCAGGCTTTAAATTTTTAGAGTCGTTTTTAAACGGTTCTTGAATTGCTGATATAGCTCAGCCCGGTAGAGCGCACCCTTGGTAAGGGTGAGGTCCCCAGTTCGAGTCTGGGTATCAGCACCATATTTAGTTGATTTGATTATTCAAGTTAACAACAGAATTTGTTTGACGACCATAGCATTGTGGACCCACCTGATTCCATGCCGAACTCAGAAGTGAAACACAATAGCGCCGATGGTAGTGTGGGGCTTCCCCATGTGAGAGTAGGACATCGTCAGGCTCAAATTGCTTTATGCTGAATAGACACTGCGGAGTGGTAGTTCAGTTGGTTAGAATACCGGCCTGTCACGCCGGGGGTCGCGGGTTCGAGTCCCGTCCACTCCGCCACTTATTAGAAAGCCTAGTCTTATGACTAGGCTTTCGTCGTTTCTGGCTATCGATAATTTGGTCTCCGACGAATGAGTGTCGTCACCTGATACCAATCCGGAAAATT
>NZ_JBFRUJ010000122.1:0-262 GCF_041474575.1 Vibrio sp. 10N.222.51.C5 | reverse complement strand
TTAATTTTCCGGATTGGTATTAGACCGGGCTGGCGATCCAACTCCCAACATTGCTTCGTAGAAGCAACAGATGCAAAAAAGGCTCTAGCATTTCTGCTAGAGCCTTAAATATGGCAGGGGTGGAGAGATTCGAACTCCCAACACGCGGATTTGGAATCCGCTGCTCTGCCAATTGGAGCTACACCCCTAAAACTTTCATTACTTCAGATTCGAAAAAAAACCTCGCACTAGGCGAGGTTATCGAATAAGTGGCGGAGTGGAC
>NZ_JBFRUJ010000121.1:0-4433 GCF_041474575.1 Vibrio sp. 10N.222.51.C5 | reverse complement strand
CTCAGTTCATTGAAATCAATTTTGATTCCGAAGAATCTGTTTTATCTAACGATAAAACGTTTTGATATTCATCAACGAGTGCCCACACAGATTGATAGGTTTAAATTGTTAAAGAGCTTAACTTCTTGAGCGTTCCTTTTAAGTAAGGAGCCTCTCGAAGTGGACGGCCATTCTAGCGAATTAACATTCAGTGTCAAACACTTTTTGAAAATTAATTTTTTGTCGCTTTCCGTCTTACTGATTCTTGCTGAAGCCTTGTGGCGTCTGCCGTCTCAGTGGTGTCGCATTATAGGGAACCCTCTCAGCTTAGCAACTACTTTTTCATGAAAAATGAATAAATAGGGGTTAACTGCCTAATAGTTCACCTAAACGTAAAAAAGAGAGCATTTCTGCTCTCTTTTTGCTCAAAATCTAAGGGTATTGTTAGATAAATGCGTAAGCATCAGCGTACATATGGTCACGCTTTGCTTCTTTATTCTGAGTAAATAGGTCTCTTGCAGCGCCCGCCATTTCAAAACGACCTGCAATATAGATATCGAAATCAGCTAATGATTCGAAACTTTGCATAACAGCCTCAAGCACATTACCTGTTTGGCCATGCCAAACTTCCGGTGCTTCTTCTACTACCGGTACAAAGTGCACATTGCTATGCTTTTCTGCAATGCCAACCAACTCTTCTTTAGCATATAACTGGCACTCATCTTTTGCGCCCCAGTATAGGTAGATCTCTTTCGAGCTATTTTGCGCGATGCAGTGATCAAGAATAGAGCGCACGTAGCTGAAACCCGTGCCACCAGCAATAAGTAATAGAGGGCGATCGCTTTCTTCTTTGATCCAAGCATCTCCGTGTGGAGCATCAATCGCAATATCGCCATCTTCAGCTTGTGCCTTCTTCATCGCTTCAACCACTTCTAGTGCGTAAGCGTTGTGCTCGGCAGCACCAATGTGCAGCTCAAGCTCACCTTCGTGGCGGCAAGGGCTACTTGCGATAGAGAATGGGCGCTTATCTTTCTCGCCCATTTCAACCATCAGGTACTGGCCCGCTTTAAAAGCGACCGGTGTTTCTGGGTGAAGTAGGATTTGGTAAGTATTACAAGCCAAAGGCTCGATAGACTTCACTTTACATTTAATAGTCATGTTCTTCCTCTTACTAACCCTTAATCGGCAAAGGTTAGAACTAAATTACTTTCTGCAAATGCTTGGCAAGCAAAAATCCAGCCTTGTTGCTGCTCTTTCTCTGTGAGCATGGGTTCAAGGTGGTAACTCACTTGCCCTTCTAATTTTTTGCACATACACATTGCGCATGCGCCAACTTGGCAACGGTTTGGGAAATAGATATCGCTGTTGAGCGCAGCATCCAAGACCGTTTGCCCTTTTTCTACTGTGAAACTGATGTTTTCTGGGTATAAGACTACTTGGTAGCTCATGAAATTCCTAGCTGTTCCCAGATGCTATCAATCTTTTTCACAACATCAGGATCTTTTGTGATTGGTACACCCCACTCACGCAGGCATTCACCTTCCCACTTATTGGTCGCATCGAGACCCATTTTTGAGTGTCCAGTTTCGTTCTGCAGGAATAACGTATCTCTCGCCGGATCCATTCTTGTCGTTACAGCCCAAATGATGTCATTCCAATCACTCACATTGACATCGCCATCACACACGATAACAAACTTGTTCTCATCAAATTGAGACCAAACCGCTTCCATGATTTTCTTACCATTACCGGCAGCTTGCTTATCAATAGACACCACAACCATGCTGGCATTGTCGTTTTGCAGGTGAACATCAATAATTTCAGGATGAACCTTGGTTAACTCAGCCAAGCTACCCTCAATATGTTCACTATTTACAGGTGCTGTTTGGACATCTGGCGATAACGCTAACTCTGCGTCCCACTTCTTAGTAATATCTAGACCCATCTTAGAACCTAACCCAACCACGGGTGAGGCAAAATCCAATGAATCGATCGGCGTGTTCTCTATCATCAGGCTATCGCGTGACGGATCCATATGTTCGCACATCGCTGCGGTTACTTGAGACCAATCACGTGCATTCACATCTTCATCACACACCAATACAAATTTGGTGTACATGAATTGGCGTAAGAAAGACCATACACCCATCATCACTCGCTTAGCGTGACCTGGGTATTGCTTCTTCATGGTCACGACTGCCATTCGGTACGAACAACCTTCAGGCGGTAGATAGAAATCTTCAATCTCTGGGAACTGCTTTTGAAGAATAGGCACAAACACTTCATTTAGCGCAACACCCAATACCGCTGGCTCATCAGGTGGACGGCCAGTATAGGTGCTGTGATAGATAGGGTTCTCGCGCATGGTTACATGAGTAATAGTAAACACATGGTGCTTTTCTTTCTCGTTGTAGTAACCAGTATGATCTCCGTAAGGCCCTTCATCTGCGAATTCATTCGGGTCGATGTAACCTTCCATCACGATTTCTGCACTTGCGGGAACTTCTAAGTCGTTGCTGATTGATTTAACGACCTCAGTTTTACTACCACGTAGTAAGCCTGCAAACGCGTACTCAGATAAACTATCCGGCACTGGCGTAACCGCACCAAGAATGGTGGCAGGATCAGCACCAAACGCTACCGATACTGGGAATGGTTTCCCAGGGTTAGTTTCCATCCAATCACGCAGATCCAATGCTCCACCACGGTGGGCTAACCAACGCATGATGATTTTATTCTTGCCGATCTTCTGCTGACGATAGATACCTAAGTTTTGGCGTTTCTTGTTTGGACCACGAGTAACCGTTAAACCCCATGTTAGCAATGGCGCGACATCATCAGCCCAACAGCTCATCACAGGGATTTTATCTAGGTCGACGTCATCGCCTTGCCATACCACTTGTTGGCAAGCCGCTTTGCGAAGGCGTTTAGCTGGCATGTTTAAGACTTGCTTAAACACAGGTAGTTTATCAAGAGCGTCTTTAAAGCCTTTTGGTGGCTCAGGTTCTTTTAGGTAAGCAAGCAACTTGCCCACTTCACGCAGTTCTTTGACTTCTTGACGTCCCATACCAATAGCAACCCGATTAGGTGTACCAAATAGATTGGTCAAAACGGGCATGTCATAGCCTACTGGATTTTCAAACAAAAGAGCCGGGCCACCAGCACGTAGAGTACGGTCGCTAATCTCGGTCATTTCGTAGTCTGGATCGACTGGGTGAGAAATGCGTTTCAACTGACCAATACTTTCAAGATGGTCGATAAAATCACGTAAATCTTTAAAACTCATAGGACTTCTACATGCTGATTATTCTGCGCTCAGTATATCAAAAAGGGTGACGCTGAGGTCCCCCTTTTTAGTGTGGTTATTGAGAGGCAAAATCCACTTTACGGTAATGCTTGCTCGATCAAAGAACTCTTCACCTGAGGGTTATCATTGACGAGATCTTGCAACCATCGCGTATGACCTTGTTTGGCGAGTTCACGCGCAACTAATGGTGCTTCATCAGCAATCGCCATCCTAGAGACAAGGAACAGCTTCACCTCTTCTGATAACGGGTTAACTTTGGTAAGCAAAGTAATCGCTTCATCTTTCAAACGCGGGTTCTTAGTCGCTGCCATCACCTGTTCAAGCGCGAACGTTTGTTTGGTTTCAGCAAGGCGAACTAGCTCAGCTTGGCTATGATAATCGGCCTTCATTCGCCATAGAATTTTGTAAACCTCTGGGTCTTCGCTCACTTGCGCTAATCGAACCACCACCTCAGTAGAAGGTAACCAACTAACAATAGAAGATGCGGTGAGTTGCTTAGTTAGGTAATCAACCGCTTCAGGAGACAAACTGTCTAGCTCTCTAATGAGCAACGCTTCTCGCGTTTGAACTTGATGTTCAGATCCAGATAACCACTCTTTTAGGTCGAGTTCCTGTTTCTCTGCATCTAGCACAAATACCAATGTCTTCTGATCTTGACGCCATTGTTTAATAAGGCGATTAGCAATTGAAGGGTAATTAAAGGCAGGTACCGTAAACTCATAGCCATCGCCACGTTCTAAGACTTGATAAGTGGGCGTGATAGCAAGTTGCTGCTCGATGAAGATAGACATCTTGGGTGTGAGTACGATTTTTTGCTGTTCAAGCTTCTTCAAGAGTTGGTAACGAGCCACCTCTTGCTGGGGAAATGTCAGGCGCTCAAGCGCAAAGCGTAGCGAATTGACTTCGTCACGTACGACAAGCTCTAGTAGTTCAGCAGTTTTCAGTTTTACTTGATCATTCTCAAGCCAAGACTCTACTGTAAGTGGAGACATCTCGGTGGCATAGCTCATACCAACCGGTGAAAATAACAGTGAAGTAGACAGGAGTAATGATGACAACAGTCCATGTTGCATTTTAACGTCCTTGTAACACTTTTGCTCATTCTGCAAGCTGGCGCTACAAAATGCAAATAAAAAGGTTCATCGCG
>NZ_JBFRUJ010000120.1:0-413 GCF_041474575.1 Vibrio sp. 10N.222.51.C5 | reverse complement strand
AGCGTGCCGTCTTCTTCAACGCTGAACTGTTGATCTTGAGGTACTGGCAGGTCATTAACTGGGTTAACGGTTAGGTCAGCAGATGCTTGAACCGTATTAGTACCATCTGAGATATCGAAGCTGATATCGATGTCACCATTGAAGTTCTCATCTGGCGTGATGGTGAAGCTGCCGTCATCATTAGCTACAACCGTCGCATCTCCACCAACCGTTAGGCCGCTAGCAGTAAGGTCATCGCCTTCTACGTCAGAAGCTTGCGATAGCAGCTGCTCTTGGCTTAGACGAATCGAACCATCTTCGTCGATTGAGTACGCTAGGTCGCCAGACACTGGCGCATCATCAACGGCAGTTACGCTCACGTCGATGTTTGCTGACACCGTATCGGTGCCGTCAGACACATCGAAGCCGAAGTT
>NZ_JBFRUJ010000119.1:0-221 GCF_041474575.1 Vibrio sp. 10N.222.51.C5 | reverse complement strand
TCATCATTAGCTACAACCGTTGCATCTCCACCAACCGTTAGGCCGCTAGCAGTAAGGTCATCGCCCTCTACGTCAGATGCTTGTGATAGCAATTGCTCTTGGCTTAAACGGATAGAACCGTCTTCATCGATTGAGTACGCTAGGTCACCAGACACTGGTGCATCATCAACGGCAGTTACACTCACATCGATGTTTGCAGATACCGTATCGGTGCCGTCAGA
>NZ_JBFRUJ010000118.1:0-590 GCF_041474575.1 Vibrio sp. 10N.222.51.C5 | reverse complement strand
GATGCAGACCTATTAACAGGCGCTACCGACATTGAAGGTGACAACCTAACGGTTGAAGGTGTGACCTACGATGGTGGCGACGGTATCCTTACTGATAACGGTAATGGTACTTACACCTTCGCTCCGAATGAAAACTTCAATGGCGACGTAAACTTCGGTTTTGATGTATCTGACGGTACCGATACGGTATCTGCAAACATCGATGTGAGTGTAACTGCCGTTGATGATGCACCAGTGTCTGGCGACCTAGCGTACTCAATCGACGAAGATGGTTCTATCCGTCTAAGCCAAGAGCAACTGTTATCACAAGCATCTGATGTGGAAGGCGATGACTTGACGGCCAGCGGCCTAACGGTTGGCGGTGATGCAACCGTTACTCAAAACGATGACGGCAGTTTCACGATTACGCCAGATGAAAACTTCAACGGTGACATCGATATCAGTTTCGATATCTCTGATGGCACCAATACCGTTCAAGCTTCAGCAGACCTAACGGTTAACCCAGTAAATGATTTGCCAGTACCACAAGATCAACAGTTCAGTGTTGAAGAAGACGGCACGTTAATCTTCACTGATGCAGACCTATTAAC
>NZ_JBFRUJ010000117.1:0-1286 GCF_041474575.1 Vibrio sp. 10N.222.51.C5 | reverse complement strand
GAATCATTTTAGAGAACATTAAATGAGCCTAATTATGAACCGTCTAGTTTCCTCGGGTTTTACCGTTGCTTTGTCATTACTTGTAGTGGCATGTAGCTCACCCCACACGTTGGATGTACGCGTACACAAAGACAATTACAAAGAAGTGGTTGTAGAAGAAGCGATATCAGTAAAAGAGCCATTGCGTATGTGGGCGAGTGAGAACCCAGACTTCTTATACTCTCCAATCGATCAAACAACGCCAATTAAAGTGTCAGGTGAGCAACTAAATATCTTAGCTTTGTCAGGAGGCGGCGCGAACGGAGCCTTTGGAGCCGGTATTTTGATAGGGCTGGAAGAATCTGGCCAATTGAAAGACTACTCAATAGTTACTGGCATCAGTGCAGGAGCGCTAATGGCACCATTTGTATTCATCGGCGGAGATGCATTTCCGAAGATGAAGGAGGTGATGTTAAACATCAATGACAAATCAGTGCTCGGCAAAAAGAACTTTTTAAACACCGTGTTTAAAGATGCTTTTACTGACGGTAAAAACTTGAATCAATTTATCGCTCAGGCGTTCCCTGAACCGATGATCGAGCAAATTGCTGCGCGACACCGCAACGGTAAGCGTTTGTTTATTGGTAGCACACACTTTGATTCTGGAGAGCTTGTCATTTGGAATGTGGGCGCAATTGCAAATAGTGACATGCCAGATAAGTCTGAACTTATATATAAGGTTTTAGCAGCAAGTGCTTCTATTCCTGGAGTCTTCCCACCGCAGTTTATCAATGTGAAGTACGAAGGTAAAAGTTATGAAGAACTTCACGTCGATGGTGGTTTAGCCGCTCAAGTATTTTTCAATCCATCTAACTTCGACTATCAGCAGATCTCAGATGCTCTTGGGTTAGAAAAACCACCACAGCTCGATGTTATTCGAAATGGAGCACTGAAAGCGCCGTACCACTCGCTGAGAGATAAGGGTCTAGATTTAGTAGCAAAGAGCGTATCAAGCCTGACTCTTGCTCAAACACGTGGTGATTTATATCGAATGAAATACATCTGTGAAATCAACAACATTGATATGCAATTTACTTACATCGAGCACGACTTTGGTTACGCCAAACGAACCAAAGACATGTTTGATGAACACTATTTATTAACCATATACGAATATGGTTATCACAAAGCAACTCAGGGCAAACCTTGGGTAACAGAATTACCTTAATTTAGGGATATCGTAAAATGAATAAAACAGCTTTAGCGCTACTTATCATGGCAACGTCTAGCGCTGCCATGGCACAAAA
>NZ_JBFRUJ010000116.1:0-534 GCF_041474575.1 Vibrio sp. 10N.222.51.C5 | reverse complement strand
GATGAGACCACTTGGCAGCTACCAATGTCTGAAATCGAGAAACTGGCAGATACAGACATCAAACTACTTTGCGTCGTTAACCCTGCTAATCCAGCATCAGTGAAATTCTCTGACGAGACTCTAGAGAACCTAACAAACTTTGTGAATGAGCAACGCAGTGACCTATTCATCATCACAGATGACGTGTACGGCACATTCGCAGATGAGTTCGTTTCTCTGTTCGCAAAACTACCGTATAACACACTATGTGTTTACTCATTCTCTAAATACTTCGGTGCAACAGGCTGGCGTCTAGGCACTATCGGTATTCACGATGAGAACGTGTTCGACGATACACTTCGCTCATTCAGTGAAGCGACACAGTGCCAATTGGACGACCGTTACAAAACGCTAACTCCAGAGCCACGTGACATCAAATTCATCGACCGCATCGTTGCTGATAGCCGCAGCGTAGCATTGAACCATACTGCAGGTCTGTCTCTACCACAACAAGTACAAATGGCGATGTTTGCATTAACTTGTCTAATGGACTCA
>NZ_JBFRUJ010000115.1:0-287 GCF_041474575.1 Vibrio sp. 10N.222.51.C5 | reverse complement strand
GAGTACCCACACAGATTGATATGTTTAAACAGTTAAGAGTAACCTATGTCCCGTTCGTCTAGAGGCCTAGGACACCGCCCTTTCACGGCGGTAACAGGGGTTCGACTCCCCTACGGGATACCATCTTTAAGCACATTTATTTAAGTGTTTTTAAAAATGGTTCAATTTATTGAATCAAGCTCTTTAACAATTTGGAAAGCTGACTGATTGATTACTTACGAGTAATTCAATCAAATTTAAAAGTTCTCAATGTTTATCTGCTCTTATTTAATAAGAACGGTATAAAC
>NZ_JBFRUJ010000114.1:1024-1176 GCF_041474575.1 Vibrio sp. 10N.222.51.C5 | reverse complement strand
AAGCGCTTGAAAAAAGTTTTGAAAATAGTGGTTGACACTAAAACTTAAATCGCTAAAATGGCCGTCCGATTTGAGCGAAGCTCAAAAAGGAAAAGCTCTTTAACAATTTAAACCTATCAATCTGTGTGGGCACTCGTTGATGAATATCAAAA
>NZ_JBFRUJ010000114.1:0-234 GCF_041474575.1 Vibrio sp. 10N.222.51.C5 | reverse complement strand
TTGATTTCAATGAACTGAGTGACCAATCGATAATTTATTATCGGCACAGTCAATTCATTATCATTCTGTTGGAATGGTAATAGCTTTAGAATTACTTTTTGTAGTTTTGAAGTCAGTATTCGTTGAGTCACACCTATTAATTTAGGTAATCAAAACTTTAAATTGAAGAGTTTGATCATGGCTCAGATTGAACGCTGGCGGCAGGCCTAACACATGCAAGTCGAGCGGAAACGA
>NZ_JBFRUJ010000113.1:0-295 GCF_041474575.1 Vibrio sp. 10N.222.51.C5 | reverse complement strand
CCACACAGATTGATGGTTTAATAAGTTAAGAGTAGGAAATACTTTTCCAGATGGGGCTATAGCTCAGCTGGGAGAGCGCCTCGCTGGCAGCGAGGAGGTCTGCGGTTCGATCCCGCATAGCTCCACCATCTTTAAGTGTTCTTCCTTAAGAATCTTTAAAAATGGTTATTTCTTTTGAAATATCTAGCTCTTTAACAATTTGGAAAGCTGACTGATTGATTACTTACGAGTAATTCAATCAAATTTAAAAGTTCTCAATGTTTATCTGCTCTTAGTTAATAAGAACGGTATAAAC
>NZ_JBFRUJ010000112.1:0-6495 GCF_041474575.1 Vibrio sp. 10N.222.51.C5 | reverse complement strand
ATTTTAAAATGGGATTGACATAATAATGCGTGTAGTTAATTCTAAAGGTAGTATTCTCATCTTTTGTCCTTAAAATCCTTGTTCCAACTGACTCTCACGCTTCTTGCGCCGTTCAGAGTTTTCTTATCGCATTTGAAATCTAATAATTATATGTACGGCCAGCGTCTACACAATTCAATCTTCATTCAGAAAATCTAATTGACGCGAAACTTTGTCCGTCTGGTTTAACTTATATGCCACTTCTCTGTTTGCACTAACGGTTCGCTGCGCTGTGTGCAATTCTTGTAAGCATTGCTGTTGTTTCTATTCCAGATTTCACACACGCGACCAATGTTTCTTATCAACTGCACATGCTTAGCTCTCGTTTAAATCCATCAACTAATAAAGTTCGTGTGTCTTATGTAGACCCGCACACAGATTTTTCAAACCTTCTTAACGATTCTCTCTAGAGTTAGTACTTTGTGTTCAGTTTGCATAGATTCATTACACTTATTGCTGGTACACAACACCGATACTTGGGAGATCCATAATCACGGTTTGCCCTGAAATTACGTTCAATTGGACTTAGGTAGCTTTGGTAATAAACCTAAGAGTTACTTTAAACCCATTGCGCTTAGTTTTTCTTTACTTGTTTTCTCTAACTGATATGCCTGCTTTGAAGTCGCAATGGTGTTACCGCCTGAGATTAGAAAGCTTATAATGTTTATCGACATATGTAATCAATAAGTAAAGTGACACTGTAGCTAGCTGTACAGGTAAAGCTTGGTCCTATGGAACACAAAATAAAGAACCCAAATAACAACTGTATATTTACACAGTTAAATTATTATCCCCTTAAAAACGTTACCTTTCGTATAAATACCGAACAAAAACAACGCTATTTAGGCATATATCTGTCGCTGGGCGCGTATTTTTGCCTAGCAATCACGCTAGTGTCGTTGATCTCTTTTAATACGCTCATGGATAAGAACTACGTCATCACACCTGACAGATAGCCTACGCGCGTAAATACGGACAGAGGCCACGATGGTGGCACCGTAGGCTCATTACATAAGTCAGAAGATGGAATTGAGTTACAGTGTGACTTTGAACAAACCTATAGCTTACCCTTCTGTGAAATTGAGTTCGTTATATCGACCCAAAATAAAGGGCTCGATCTCTCAACGTTCGATTCGGTCACCATCAATATAGAATATGAAGGTCAAGAGGAGCCAAGGTTTCGATTCTACATACGTAACCACGACGACAACTACAGCGCTCAAAGCGACCCTATTTCTAACAAGTTCTATCGCTTAGACTTATCATTCCCCAATAGAAAACACATCAATTTAGCATTCTCAAATTGATACGCGCCGCATTCCTTAATCGACTTCTACACAACACCTTACGCCTCGTAAGCTTTTTAAATACTTATTCTGTAAAGCACATATGTGGCAACGAAGCTTGCTCTAAGCGGTGGTAAGCCATTCGCGATATCGGTTTTGAACATTACCGCTGTGGATTGTCTCACTCTGTTCTTCGATGAAATCATCATTTGTCTGCTTCTGAACATTCATGGATTCTCATCCGTTCAAAATACAAGTCACAACGTCACTAGCCGTAAAAATACCATATATTTAGCCACTTAGGTACGGTGACACAAATACTGACACCTAAAATGGCGATTGTTCCACTTTCAGAACTTACTGTAATTTAATTACAACCCAAAGCCAAGAAATGCCTGAAAAGTGGATCACTCCGACATAACTTACTGAATAAAAGGAATTTAATGGTTTTGGATAGGTCGGGAATTCAGGGTAGCTAAAGAGTTGGTATGTACGAGATAATATACTAGAGGGTAATATATTTAGTTATAGTGCACTAAGGGTTAAAAAAGAAGGGCTGATGCCCTACTCTTCTTTATTACTCATTTCTTCACGGATTTGCTCAGCAACGATTTTGATAGCTTGTGCTGTGCTGATGCCTTGGGTCATCATTTCTTGAATTCGTTCAACAGCTTTCTGTTGTTCTTCGTGAGAAAGGGTTGGTAAGTCGTTTAGCATGCTCTGCTCCTTTATTTAGGAGCAGAACTATATAAGGACTGTTAGTAACTAGCAAGGAAATTGATGGATGCACCCATTGCATTTTCATTCGTGTAGTTAGCACTTAGATCTAGCTGAAACAAGTTCAATGGCGAGATACCAACACCAGCTGTCACTGTTCCTTCTGAATCAGAGTAAGCCAGGTTCTTGTAATACCCTCCCCTTAGCTTAAGCTGACGTAACAGGTCGACTTCAGTACCAACACGAATCATCTGTTCGTTGTCTTCGAACGAAGTAAACTTCTCTGCTTCATTCAAATCATAATCAACACTCAACGTAAAGTAATCAGAAACGATCCCCGCACCAACAGTGTAGACAGGCCCCAGGTTATAAGAATGACTCGATGTTACTGTTCTTGTAGCCCCTGAGCTGCTTGTTAGCTGTTGGCTAACGGCTTTAGTTTCAATCTCACGGTCTATAATATTCGTTGCAGAAAAACCCACTCTAAATGGGCCGTAAAACCAAAGCGCACCTGCATCAATATTAAATGTAGTTTCCGCGGTGTCGTTTTCTCGAACATCACTTAGATCGTAGTTTTGTGCCGAGGCAATGTAGTTATACGTATAGATTCTTTGGAGTTTTGGAGAAATACCAAACGACAAATGTTGTCCCATGAACGTTTGATATTTTGCTAATGATATACCAGCTTCCATAATGCCAATAGAAACAGCTTTAACAGCAGTTAACTCAGCATTAACCAAGTCACTATTAGCAGCGTCACTAGATGTATCAGGGGTTACAAATGATTCAGTGTATGCTTTTGCAAATACGTTTGCTGCAATATACTGATTTGGTAGAGCGAATGCTACAACACCACCTAAATCAACATCCAGGCTATCACCATTAAGAGCATCTAGATCAGAACCAGTCACAGTACCTGACTCAATGCTGTCAACTAAATTATCGATATCATCAACTAAGTTATTAGGGTCATTATAATTACCGCCAAAACTTGGCGTGATCATTCCCATGTCATCATTACGACGATAAATCGCAACAAGTGCTGGGTTATAGAATGGAGCAGTTAGGAAGTTTGCTGAAACAACACCAACACCACCCATCGCATCACCACGCGCTTCAATGGCGTAGTTTGCTGCTGAAAGAGGAAGACTGGCGAATGCAATTGACGCTGCGAGTAGTTTTGTAGTTTTTTTCATGCCGTTTATCTTTGTTAGATCCCTTACATAGTTAACGGCACAATTTTAAATTACTTTAACTCTTCTTCGCTAGAAATATCATAAGTTTTACTGATAGTTTGTGCTTGTTCTATCGCTATGTCGCCTTGCCAGCGTGAATGCACCATTGAAACCGCTAAAACATAGCGATCATTAGGAAGTTCTTCACCAGTAAGGTTCATTGGATAATCAGATTCGTAGCTCTTGCCCCAGACCTGTTCATAGTGTTCATCAACGTAATCGTACAAACCGATTTCGAGCTTAGGGAGCGGACAATAAGGATTGAGTAGTTCTTTTTTATCGATTCGCCACGTGTCTTTTGATGCCCAGCGAACTTGTTGACGCATGGCAACTTCACCCAAAACAACCCAAGTGCTCCAAGACTTTCCGCCATCACCTTTAACGCTTAAACGGTATAAACCGGATTCAAGTTGAGAGGCTAAATTGTAACGCTTGCGGTATAGACTCACCGATGCGTTGTTAACCACTTCACTGTCTTTGGTTAACTCACTGTCCGAAGAAACGATCTTATCGACCCACTTCTCGAAGGTAATGTCTTGAATGTTGTTTTCGGATTCAACATTAATCGATACACGAAAGGTATCTCGGCCAGGGCTTTGAATGATGTGTCTTTTAACGACGACTGAACTAATCCAATCTGGGAGTGTTTTTCTGGTGAGAGTTTTACCACAATCTTTGTTCAATGCTTGATCGAACAGTTCATTGAGGTGATCTTCTCGTGATTGAGACGAGTTGATTTGCCAAACTTCCACTAATGAGTCAAACATCTGAGGTAAATCATTATCTAGCAGATGTTTATGAACTTGAGTCAGAGCATCGCTGCTCTTAAACCAATCCGTTGCTTGCGCGGTATTCGCTACGCAAGAAAACATTAATAGTGGAAGTAAGGCTATTCTCATTACGCTTTCATCTTGTAACCAACGCCACGCAGCGTTTCAATTTCTAGACCCGGCAGTTTCTGTCTTAGTTGCAGAACGTGCGTGTCTACCGTACGTGTTGTTGGGAAATGGTTGTAACCCCATACATGGTCAAGCAGTTCATCACGTGTAAACACACGTCCAAGGTTACTTGCCAAGAACAGTAGAAGGTCAAATTCAGTGCGCGTTAACGTTACTTCCTGTTCATTGAAAAACACTTCACGTGTCGCTTTATCGATAACAAGATTCTGAGCGATAACTTTTGATGCATCTTGTTCTTCAGAATCTGGCAGGCGAAGTTGAGCACGAATTCGAGCAAATAGCTCAGCCTCTGCGAATGGCTTTGTTAAGTAGTCGTTTGCACCTGAATCTAGGCCCGCTACTTTGTCTTTTACTGTCACGAGAGCCGTCAGCAAAATAACTGGGATATCTTTCTTTTTCTTCCAACCTGGAAGTGAATCTACTGAGTCGCCATCAGGAAGTTGACGGTCTAGAATCACTAGATCCGCTTGTTCCCAGTAGCCTTCAACTTCAGAGATCAGTTCTGCATGCAAACATTCATATCCAGCTTGCTCAAGGCTAACTAATAAACCGTCAGCTAAATTTTTATCATCTTCAACGAGAAGCAATGTCTGTTTCACAAGGTATCTCCAAAATAAATGTTGTTGGGGGGCCGATAAGCGTCATGTGACCGCCCATTTTTCCAACCATAGATTCCACTATCGTCAGACCTAAACCGAGTCCACTCTTACTTACGAATGGCTTTCTTAGTTGCCCCCAATCTTTGCGAGACAAGTCTCCATTATCTATAACTTTGAATGTCAGCTTCTTGTCAGAAGTATTCAGTTCTAGAATTACTGGAGCCACACCGTATTTCACGGCATTTCTGATTAGGTTATCGATGCACGTTCCCAACCAATATACGTTCACTTTTGCAGCTATATCTTTGTTTACACGGAGTTCAATCCCCGGCGCAAAGTCTTCTTCAACTTTGTATTGGAGCCACTCTTCAACACTTGGCACCCACTCTGTTGCGAGCGGTTGATTATCTGATTGCAGGTAATCTTTACTTGCTTCCGCCAACTGTCTTAAACGGCGTGTATCTTCACACAGCCTACGGAACTCATCATATACCGATTCTGGTAAGTGTTCGAACTCACGCCTGAACCCTTCCACCGTCAATGACAAACTCGCAATCGGCGTTCTTAATTCGTGCGTTAGGATTTGAAGAACCAGCATGCGACTCTTCATCTCTTGTTTCTTGCTGTTCCAGCGGTAAATCGCCCAACCTAAGACAAGCATGATGTTGGCAATAACCAAGATAAACATGGCGACTTGCAGAAGCTCTGAATGATCTTCTATTTCCCAACACACATTACCACGCTGGACAAAACAGCTTTTACCTTCTGAAGACAAGCTAAACGATAACCCAGCAAGCGTGGCATTTTCGTTCCAGACTGATTTTTTATACAGGTAATATCTGTCGCCGCGTTTTACCCACATCTCATCAAGCTCAACAAACATACTGTCACCCGCTAACAGCGCGGTGATTGCTTCGCTATCCATTTGTTGCAAGCGAGACAGTAGTTCATCGTGTTCGGTGTTTGGTCGCTCTTGAATATGCATAAAGCGCTTCAGAGAGTCGAATTTTTCTGGGTACTTCTCAACGTATCGTGCCGCATAAGAACCGCCGCCAGGGTGAATCAAACCACTACGGCTAAACCAACGGTCAGAAAGCTTGGTGCCTTTACACATTGCACGAGTAAAAACTAAAGGCTCAGTAATCAAAGGGCTTAACGGCAGTTTACCACTACAGGTTTTTGATAACTGGTACAAGCGCTGAATGTCTTTTAACGGGTACTCTGCTGTTTGTGGCAGCATAGAAGACGGCATGATCAAACGTGTTGGATAATCAGCCTGTAGCACTCGAATATCGTAAGATTCGATTGCCGTTTCATGATCAAAGAGTTTGGTGAAATTATCGATACGCTCAGGTAAAGAGTCAGCAAATGCGTTTGCAGACACAGACAACGTAGCGATAAGAAGAGTAAATGTTCTTTTGATGATCACAAACCAACGCAAATTCATATGGATCAACCAAATATATACCATTCGCTATCAAAGATAAATTTTTAACCGCATGAGAAACATTGAGAATGGCGAGCTACAGAGATAAAGGCCAATATATTACGGCCACATTGTACATACGTACTAGTAGGCTGATTGGCAAGCCAAACCTCAATTGCGACAAGTTTTGCATCAGGCTTCGTCAACTTCGTATGTAAGCGTGTCATGAACACC
>NZ_JBFRUJ010000111.1:0-238 GCF_041474575.1 Vibrio sp. 10N.222.51.C5 | reverse complement strand
CTTATTTGTTTGGCTCAGTGTGCCCATCGAGAGGGATTGGTGAGGCAATGGTCGTCCCTTGGGTTAACAAAGACATCATGATAAACCATCTAGAGCAGATATCTAAAGTCACAGAAAAAGACCGTCATTCAGTGGTAATAATGGATGGCGCAGGATGGCATACCGATGATATTGCTAACCCATTTGATAATGTCAGTATTATCAAATTGCCGCCATACTCACCAGAGCTTAACCCTAT
>NZ_JBFRUJ010000110.1:0-268 GCF_041474575.1 Vibrio sp. 10N.222.51.C5 | reverse complement strand
AACCACATTACAGTTAAACGTTAATTTGCTGCTTCTTAGCAGACAAGATGAACGGTTAGCTTATGCGATACTAGCTCAGTTGGTAGAGCGCAACCTTGCCAAGGTTGAGGTCATCGGTTCGAACCCGATGTATCGCTCCAATTTAAAGCCTCATTGTCTTAAACAATGCATCCGGACGCGGGATGGAGCAGTTTGGTAGCTCGTCGGGCTCATAACCCGAAGGTCGTCGGTTCAAATCCGGCTCCCGCAACCACATTACAGTTAAACG
>NZ_JBFRUJ010000109.1:949-1159 GCF_041474575.1 Vibrio sp. 10N.222.51.C5 | reverse complement strand
ACTGAGCTAGTATCGCATTAGTTATTCGCTGCTCTTACTGCCTTGGGCAATAGATAGCGCTTAACTGTAATGTGGTTGCGGGAGCCGGATTTGAACCGACGACCTTCGGGTTATGAGCCCGACGAGCTACCAAACTGCTCCATCCCGCGTCCGAATGCATTATTTAAGTCAATGACTCTGTTCTCTAAAAAGAGAGAATTTGGAGCGATA
>NZ_JBFRUJ010000109.1:0-139 GCF_041474575.1 Vibrio sp. 10N.222.51.C5 | reverse complement strand
ATTAAGTTGATGATTCTTCCCTCTCTCTTCGAAAAGAAAGTGGAGCGATACATCGGGTTCGAACCGATGACCTCAACCTTGGCAAGGTTGCGCTCTACCAACTGAGCTAGTATCGCATTAGTTATTCGCTGCTCATACT
>NZ_JBFRUJ010000108.1:0-539 GCF_041474575.1 Vibrio sp. 10N.222.51.C5 | reverse complement strand
AGTTATTCGCTGCTCATACTGCCTTGGGCAACAGATAGCGCTTAACTGTAATGTGGTTGCGGGAGCCGGATTTGAACCGACGACCTTCGGGTTATGAGCCCGACGAGCTACCAAACTGCTCCATCCCGCGTCCGGATGCATCAATTAAGTTGATGATTCTTCCTACTCTCTTCGAAAAGAAAGTGGAGCGATACATCGGGTTCGAACCGATGACCTCAACCTTGGCAAGGTTGCGCTCTACCAACTGAGCTAGTATCGCATTAGTTATTCGCTGCTCTTACTGCCTTGGGCAACAGATAGCGCTTAACTGTAATGTGGTTGCGGGAGCCGGATTTGAACCGACGACCTTCGGGTTATGAGCCCGACGAGCTACCAAACTGCTCCATCCCGCGTCCGGATGCATTGTTTAAGACAATGAGACTAAACCATTTTCATCTTCAGCATAAAGCGTGAGAGAGAATTTGGAGCGATACATCGGGTTCGAACCGATGACCTCAACCTTGGCAAGGTTGCGCTCTACCAACTGAGCTAGTATCGCA
>NZ_JBFRUJ010000107.1:0-2616 GCF_041474575.1 Vibrio sp. 10N.222.51.C5 | reverse complement strand
TTTTACTTTAATTGGTATTATTCCCTTAACCAGCATATCTAAAGTTAACTAGTCAGGGAGATATTTTCCTTCGGCTACTTGCCAAAACGCTCTAATCAGTGGGTTCTCAAGTTGAGATCGTTTACAGCAAACGCCTAATTCAAAGGGTTTGATTGGTTCTATTTTTAAGCGATCGACTTTATCTCTCACTGGACTGTTGTTAATGACGACATCAGGAGCTATACCCACTCCACAACCTAGCGCAACCATACTTACAATCGCCTCATGCCCAGATACCTGAGCGTAAATGCTGGGCTTAATCTTCATCTTTTTGAACCATGAATTCGCACGTTCACGGGCAGTGCCTGCTTCGGGAATGATAAAAGGTACCTCATTCCAATTTGGCTTTTCGGATTGAAGTTGCTGACTAAAGCTACTGACACCGGATGGGATGATTACTGACAGTGGTATATCGCTAATGGTTTCGAATTCTAATCTTGAAGGCAAAATGTCTGGTTTAGCTGAAATAGCAATATCAGCTTCATCATTCAGTATCTTGTCGATGGATTGCGCTGGATCACCGGTAGAGAGCTTAAACTCAATATACGGATGAATAGCCCTGAATTCGGTAATGAGTTCAGGAAGGTGACTGTAGCTTGCTGTTACGGAACAGAAAATACGGATCTCACCCTTGAGCTCCTGTTCTCCGCCTTTTAGGTGAAGATTATACTGCTGCCACTCGCCAACGATGCTCAATGCCACAGGTAACAGATGTTTCCCTGCTGGTGTGAGGTCAACACTTCGATTATCCCTGATAAGCAGTTCTTGCCCTGTTTCTTCCTCAAGCTTTTGTATTTGACGACTAAGGGCAGAAGGACTGACGTGCATAGCAGCAGCTGTTTTGCTGAAACTCTTGCTATCACATAAATGTATAAATAATTGTAGAGATTTTATGTTCATGTTCTGTGATCGTTTCCATGTTGCATTTATTGCAATAACTAATTGTGAATATATCACTTTCAGCAACGGAGTGTCTGTTTTAGTATGAAGTCATTCGATAGAGAGATATCGACCTTACGGACTTATTTTTAAAGGAGTGCCCTACAATGGCTAACTATTTCAATACATTAAACCTTCGTGAGCAACTAGACCAACTAGGTCGCTGCCGTTTCATGGATCGTGAAGAATTCGCGACAGAAGCTGAATACCTTGAAGGTAAAAAGATCGTCATTGTTGGCTGTGGTGCTCAAGGCCTAAACCAAGGTCTAAACATGCGTGATTCTGGTCTAGACGTATCTTACGCTCTACGCCAAGCTGCAATTGATGAGAAGCGTCAATCATTCAAGAATGCTTACGAAAACGGCTTTGTAGTTGGTAGCTACGAAACGCTAATCCCTCAAGCAGACCTAGTTATTAACCTTACTCCTGATAAGCAACACACTAATGTTGTTGAGACAGTAATGCCTCTAATGAAAGAAGGCGCTGCTCTTGGTTACTCTCATGGTTTCAATGTTGTTGAAGAAGGCATGCAATTACGTGCTGACCTTACCGTTGTAATGGTTGCACCTAAGTGTCCAGGTTCTGAAGTACGTGAAGAGTACAAGCGTGGTTTCGGTGTTCCAACACTGATCGCTGTTCACCCAGAAAATGACCCTAAAGGCGAAGGCTGGGATATCGCTAAAGCTTGGGCTGCAGGTACTGGTGGTCACCGTGCAGGTTGCCTAGAGTCTTCTTTCGTAGCAGAAGTTAAATCTGACCTGATGGGTGAGCAAACTATCCTTTGTGGCATGCTACAAGCGGGTTCTATCGTATCTTACGAGAAGATGATTGCTGATGGCATCGAACCTGGCTACGCAGGCAAGCTTCTACAATACGGTTGGGAAACGATTACTGAAGCACTTAAGTTTGGTGGCGTAACTCACATGATGGATCGCCTATCTAACCCGGCTAAAGTTAAAGCGTTTGAGCTTTCTGAAGAGCTTAAAGACCTAATGCGTCCGCTTTACAACAAGCACATGGATGACATCATCTCTGGTCACTTCTCTAGCACAATGATGGCTGACTGGGCGAACGATGACGTGAACCTACTAGGCTGGCGTGAAGAGACAGGCGAAACTGCATTCGAAAACTACCCAGCTTCTGACGTAGAAATCTCAGAGCAAGAGTACTTCGACAACGGTATCCTAATGGTTGCTATGGTTCGTGCCGGTGTTGAGCTAGCATTCGAAGCTATGACGGCATCAGGCATCATTGATGAGTCTGCTTACTACGAATCTCTACATGAGCTTCCACTAATCGCAAACACAGTTGCTCGTAAGCGTCTTTACGAAATGAACGTTGTAATCTCTGATACTGCTGAGTACGGTAACTACCTATTCGCTAACGTAGCAACACCGCTACTACGTGAGAAGTTCATGCCTTCAGTAGCAACGGACGTCATCGGCCGTGGTCTAGGTGAGACATCTAACCAAGTTGATAACGCTAAGCTAATTGAAGTAAACGAAGCTATCCGTAACCACCCTGTAGAATACATTGGTGAAGAGCTACGTAGCTACATGAGCGACATGAAGCGTATCGCTGTTGGCGGTTAATCTTCCAGTTCATCACTGAATAAAAATAGGTTCATCGCGGATTAGC
>NZ_JBFRUJ010000106.1:0-2350 GCF_041474575.1 Vibrio sp. 10N.222.51.C5 | reverse complement strand
ACATTTCAGGACGGGACAATAGTTCTTATGAAAGCAAATCAGATTCGCCTAAAACGGTACTTCAAGAAAGGTTAGAGCAATGTGAAAGTGACTTTTTAGCCTGCTTACAAGAGTTTCAAACGTATCAAGGCCTTAGCTCTGAGTTCCCTCATTTAAAAGAAGGCTTACATGATGTAAGGAGCAAGACCAAGATTCAAAGTTCAAAATTGGTTGGTCAGATAAGAGCAATCAAAATGGCATTAGCACTATCATGATAGCTTTGCGCCAGTGGCAATCAGAGTGCGTCGAACTGGCCCTGCATCACTATCAGAAAGGTCAGTCTCACTTCCTCTGTCTTGCAACGCCAGGGGCTGGAAAGTCAGTCATGGCGGCAGAAGTTGCCTCTCGGCTATTTGAACAAAAAGCTATCGACTTTGTCCTTTGTTTTTCACCATCAACAGCCATATCGCAGGGGTTAGCTTACACCTTTAAGAATCACCTGAACTGCCGTTTTGATGGCGTGATTGGAGCGTTAGGTGCCTCGTATACCTATCAAGGTTTGCAGTACTTTGATGACTACTTTTGGTCTTTGCTACAAACTCACCGAGTCCTGGTTGTCCTTGATGAAATTCATCATTGCGCGGGGCTCAACATGACAGAGGCAAACGCATGGGGTGAAAAAGTTATTCAACACATACAATCCCACGCTCGATACACACTTTCATTAACTGGTACGCCATGGCGTTCTGATAAAGCACCGGTAAGCCTATCAAGCTACAACATCAACACGGCTGAAATTGAATGTAACTACGTCTATGGGTTGAGCCAAGCGGTTAAAGATAAAGTATGTCGCTTACCCAGTATTGTCTTAGTCGACAACGAAATGATCACTGCAAAATCTAACGATTCAGAAACTCGCCACTTCTCATCCATCCGTGAATATCTGGATGAACCTTTTGGCTACTATCAAAGTATCATCACCGACGATACCTGCATAAGATACCTGATAAAATTAGGCTTAAAGAAGCTAGATGCGATTCAGGAAAAGAAACCAAACGCCGCAGGGTTAGTGGTAGCGGCATCTGTTGAGCACGCGATAAGAATACACTCAATGCTTTCCGAAGAGTTTAATAAAAAGGCGGTTCTTGTCACTTACAAGCATGACGCCCCTTCAGGGATCATCGATGACTTCAGAAGCAGCGATTCCGATTGGATAGTGAGTGTGGGAATGATTAGCGAAGGGACAGATATCCCTAGGCTTCAAGTGTGCTGCCACCTTAGCAAGGTTAAAACAGAGCTTTACTTCAGGCAAATCTTGGGGCGTATTCTCAGGATAAACAAAGGGATAAACCAAGAAGCGTGGTTATATACTTTTGCCGAACCCAACCTAGTGACTTATGCCAACCGAGTCGCAGAGGAGATCCCTTTGAACGATGTAGTATTTCAAGAACACATGCCCCATAACAACGCTGCATTTTCAGAAATTCATAACACGCGGATACCAAACTACTCAAGCATAAAAAGTTCAGGCACCCAGATTTCATGGGGCGAAACACAACTAACTAAAACTGAACAAAAAGCAGCCACCTTATCTAACCACAACTCTGAAGAACAGTGCCACTACTTCGACGTAGTGGGTGATTTTAGACAACAAATTGTTGATGTGTTCCGTTTTCAAAACCCATGAATCGCTTAGTAATTAAGATACGACAGAATCCCTTGGTGATCACACCACGTAGCGGCGTCGTTCAACTCATTTATGGACAGAAAAGAGTTTCAGGAATTCTAATATTAGTTATTCATGAATAACTTTTTATAAGGCAAATTTGCCAATTAATATACCTTCGTACAGTGCATACTTTGCCTGATTACATTAAAACAGGCTTTATATGCATAATCGAAAATGACCGAGTGCTGAGTCACTCTGGAAGACTGGAAAGAGGTTAAAATACACATGATGGTTTGGAGCTTCCAACTGGATAGATGGTTAGCACCTGTCTCTTGATCAGAAATTAGCCTAAAAACCCATCAATCCAGTCGTTTCCTTGCTCAGATAATATCCACTAAGCATATCCTGCAGTTTGTCCCTGCAAGCCACATGGTTCCCCCAGCTGGCAATGCCTGTCCGTTTAGAGTCGTAGAAGCTGTCAGTGGATAATATAGCTTGATCATAAATGCCCCTGAAACGGGTCATATACAACACTCAGAGTGATAAAGTTTGATCATAAATTGCGCTAAAATATTAGCGCTGAAATTTGTTCACTACTTTCCATGGAACAAGCTCGATTGGCCATTTAATAGTCTATACACTGATCACCTTCTTGCCTGTATCCACTATTACAAACCCATTTACGACCTGTGTAGTCAATTT
>NZ_JBFRUJ010000105.1:0-925 GCF_041474575.1 Vibrio sp. 10N.222.51.C5 | reverse complement strand
AATGTTCTCTAAAATGATTCAGAGACTCTGTTTAATCAAAAGAACAGCTATAAACAGAGAAGTTAATAAATAGGGATAAAGTGAAGTCCGTCTCTTTCTGGGAGTAATATAGCTAGGTTTAGTCTTAGCTCGTAATCTCGTTTGTAGGATGCGACCCATCGAATAGGTACACCCTCCACCACTATCGGAGTTAAACGCTCTACCCGATTTTGACCACGTTGAAATCGTGGGTAGGCTCTACAAATTCATATTGTGCATTGATTGTTTGTAGCTCCCAAGTGCCATAGCTTTTAGTTAGCTCCAACACACCATAGACCGCGTTATTTGCATGTCGGAATGCAGCTACGGGAGACATTCTCTTTATTAACCCTGCGGTAAACAGGCCAGAGATAAGGTCACCGACACCAACCGGTTGTTGAGCAAATTCAATGTTCGGTCGTTGGGCTAAATAACATGCCTTTTTCGTTGCTAAAATCATACTGAACGCGTCATCGGGTAATGAGTGAAGATGCTTCACGAGCACCATCTTTGGACCAAGCTCCAATGCTTTCTTACATGCTGTAACCGCGTCATAAAGGGAGAGGATTTTAATGCCGGTCAATTCACTTAGTTCAAATTGGTTTGGCACTATAACATCGGCAATAGGAAGCAAGTGTTTAGTAATGGCGGTTCTAACGCCATCCTCAACGATACAACCTTTATCTGGGTCACCCATTACAGGGTCACAAACATAGAGTGCACTGTGGTTCTTTTCTTTAACTAAATTAACCGACTCGGCAACCGCTTTACATTGGTCTGCGCTTCCCTGATAACCCGATAGGATCGCACCACAGTCTTTCAGTACGTTGATGTTGTCTAAGCCTCGAATCAAGTTTCGAATATCATCTGAGCCGAATGTTTGCCCGGTCCAACCTTGTTGATATTG
>NZ_JBFRUJ010000104.1:0-1424 GCF_041474575.1 Vibrio sp. 10N.222.51.C5 | reverse complement strand
TAATGCCGTTCGGATAAGCATTATTGCTTGAACCTGAACGGATATTTGGCTGGGACAAAGAGGACTGAACGTGGAAACGTTCGGTCCTTTCTTTTATCTGGAAGAATGAAGTGACTTAAACTGTCTCTCATCCTTTTCAGTTTTACAGGTAGAGTTCCGTCTGGACTTAAAGCTAACCAACGTAATTGCGCATCAATAAGGTTAATTGCGGCGGTAAAACTGACCCTAGTCGCTCGAACCCCGGCTTCTGAAGCTATCTTAACCATCTCTAATCGCACTAAGTTATAGGCAAGTAATACGCCCCAAAGCTCTTGCTTCACACCGGCAGAAAAACGACTTCGTAAAGTGACGTGACTTTGCAGTTGAGTCTGTTTAATTTCACCATAACCTTCTTCTATCTCCCAGCGTTGCCAATAAATACGCAGCAGGCTTTCTAGCGAGTATCTACTAGGGTCTGTAAGTGAAGTAATAAAACCTTTTATCTCACCTTTTGGCTCTTGATATAGGACTAATCTAGCTTCCCAACGTGCGGGTAAATTCGGATTCTGCCGTTGAGCTTGAGGAGAGATGGGCATTGAGATGAGCATGTCGTTCTCCGCATATTTCTCCAACACTTCATAGCGTAGCTTACGTTTTGCAGGCATTAACCAGTGAGCATTTTCCGCACTCTCTTGCCACGACAACAAGAGGTCTGCCGAGAAATAACAACGATCAAATAAGGTCAATGAATGTGCGGGGATATCATTGAATAGACGCTTAGCTAAGGTCGTTTCACCGACATGACAGCCATCAAAAGCCGCCCCCATAATCATTCGAGTTTCTGTTGACATCAAAGCGACTAAACGAAGTTGAGGGTAAGGTTTCAATTTTTTAGAGATGAACCCAAATTCTTCAGCGTTCTCTGGGGAATCTTGGCACCTAAATGTTGTTCCATCCACAGCAAGAACATTAAGCTCTAAGTCTTTATCTTGTTGAAGGATATCTCCGTTCCAAGCCTTTACCGTTGTGTGAAACAGAGCCGCTAATGGACTCTCATCTAGACGTCGGCGTGAATCAGTTAGGACACTAGGTGCAACACGAGACCAGCTATCTTCAGGTTTAGGCTGAAGCGCAATGTCTAATGAACTGCATACCTCTTTGATAGACATGTTGCGTTGCAGCCCCATCCAAATAACTAACCAGACAGCTTGCTGAGCGGGAAGCCGACGTCGTCTTATGCTCGCTTTATTGGTTTCAAGAAGAGCTTGTTCTATCCACTCAATCTGAATGGCGTCGACGACAGATTCATAATTGTCGGCATCTTCAATGGTCTCGTGTGCCATTGCTAATTCTTGTTCAAGCATAAAAAATCCCCATCAACGTTGTTGATGGGGATTATCTGCTAACTGCAAGATCGTTCAAGTCTTCTTAAACGATCGGCATTA
>NZ_JBFRUJ010000103.1:0-251 GCF_041474575.1 Vibrio sp. 10N.222.51.C5 | reverse complement strand
TACGACTTATTCCATGTTGTCGCTAAGTTCGGTCGTGAGGTCATGGATAGAGTCAGAGTCGACCAAGCCAACAAGCTCAAGCAAGATAAAAAAGCGAGGCAATGGGTCAAGCGCTCACGCTGGGTGTTGTTGAAAAATAGAGGCAACTTAAATCCACGGCAAGACAGCTATCTTACAGAAATATTGAATATCAATAAGGACTTAATGACCACTTATATACTCGGGGCACAGCTCAAAGAGCTTTGGTATTG
>NZ_JBFRUJ010000102.1:0-1180 GCF_041474575.1 Vibrio sp. 10N.222.51.C5 | reverse complement strand
ACAACATGGAATAAGTCGTAAACGATTTTTGCGTTCGGGCAATGCGCTTGAACTTCAAGGTCAAAAGCCGTATTCATGTCCATCGCGACCGCTTCGATATTATTGCCATGCTTGCCTAACAGCTCGAAGAACGGTCGTATGTCCTTGCGGCTACGGCCTAACCCTATCCAAATAACTTGGTGAGTCTTAGCGTCAGCGATGACCGTGGCATACCGATGTCCTTTAAAGATAGCGAACTCATCCATGACGAGTTGCCTTAGCCCCTCCCATTTCACTGACGGTACCACTTGGCGAAGTCGGCGTTTATCTATCTCTTTAATGGTGTGCCAATGTACGCTTGTTAACTGGGAGATATGCTTAATGGGAAGAAGAGGCAGCAGTTGTTCTATATAACTTTTTAAGCGCTTCGTGATGCGAGCATAAGGCTCTAGCCAAGATAGAGACTCTGTTTTTATGCCGCAGTCACGACACTTGATTCTTCGTGTTTGAACGGAAAGTTCAACAGGAACACCGAGCAACATGGCCTCTTTTACATGACGCCATTGATACTCATGAATAGCCTCGGCCTCGAGACCACAAAGGCACTTAGCCTCAGAGTTAGGTTTAAGAGTCAGGGTAATAAGTGATGCTGTCTGGTGAGACTTTACTATTTGAAAGCCTTCCCAGAATGAAGATAGGAAAGTATGATTCGGCATGAAAACGGTAGTTTGTGTATGATTTTTGTTTGGCGACTAAACCATATCACTTACTACCGTTTTTGTTTTTAGTTCCCGCTAATCCGCGATGAACCNNAAGTCGTAAACGATTTTTGCGTTCGGGCAATGCGCTTGAACTTCAAGGTCAAAAGCCGTATTCATGTCCATTGCGACCGCTTCGATATTGTTGCCATGCTTGCCTAACAGCTCGAAGAACGGTCGTATGTCCTTGCGGCTACGGCCTAACCCTATCCAAATGACTTGGTGAGTCTTAGCGTCAGCAATGACCGTGGCATACCTATGCCCTTTAAAGATAGCGAACTCGTCCATGACGAGTTGCCTTAGCTCTTCCCATTTCACTGACGGTACAACTTGTCGAAGTCGGCGTTTATCTATCTCTTTAATGGTGTGCCAATGTACGCTTGTTAACTGGGAGATATGCTTAATGGGAAGAAGAGGCAGCAGTTGTTCTATATAACTTTTTA
>NZ_JBFRUJ010000101.1:0-4703 GCF_041474575.1 Vibrio sp. 10N.222.51.C5 | reverse complement strand
CGGGAACCCCTCCAGGGTGTTTTTCCTAACTCATAATGGATAGGCTAAAGAGATGTTTTTCCCAACGCATCTCTCAAGTGCGGAGCGCATCATAGCAAACACGTTAAACCTGTAAAGAGTTTTTCTTATGGTTTTGTGTTGAATGCTGCCTTTTTGGGCAAAGATGGCGAAAAGTACGCATATTGCTCGGGAAGTGAACATCTGTACTAAGGTTTACGTAGTGATAGGTAACACCTTGAGGTAACTCGCTTTCTGCATTGTGTTTGGTTTGTGCAATTCGCCAAGAAACGTAAATGGAATTTAATCTAGATTTACACTTCTTGACGTTACAGCATTCATCAGTTGATAGAATACGGTTAATTTCATTTATAGATATTAAATCTCACTTGCAGACCATTATTATGAAGCGTAAATCTGTTTTAACCCTGCTTAGCTTGTCTATTCTTATGGCGTCTCCAGCCGTACTCGCTAAACGTATGGGCCCAAGCACTGTCACTGTTGTTACTGAGCAGGTTGATATTCACCAAGTTAGCCAATCTCTTTCGTTGGTCGGTAAGTTAGAAGCCGAGCAATCGGTAATGATCACTTCTGAAGTGGCTGGCAGAGTGGACTCTATCAACATTAAAGCCAATCAAGATGTCACTAAAGGGCAGATGTTGGTTCAGCTTGATGACGACAAAGCGAAAGCGGCGGTTGCAGAAGCGCAAGCTTATCTAAAAGACGAGCAACGTAAGCTAGCGGAATTTCAACGCCTAGTGAAACGTAACGCGATCACGCAAACTGAAATTGACGCTCAGAAAACGAACGTAGAGATTGCCAACGCTCGTTTAGCTGCTGCAAATGCCAATCTGAAAGATCTTCACATCAGCGCGCCATTCTCGGGCACTGTTGGTTTTATCGACTTTAGCCGCGGTAAAATGGTGACAGCAGGTACTGAACTCGTGACCTTAGATGACCTATCGGTAATGCAATTAGATCTGCAGATCCCGGAGCGCTACCTTTCTAAACTGTCTAAAGGTATGAAAGTAACGGCTCGCACTAGCGCATGGGGCGACACTCAGTTCACTGGTACTGTAGTAGGCATTGATTCTCGTATTAACGCTGAAACCTTGAACCTTCGAGTTCGAATCCACTTCGACAACAATAATGATTATCTAAAGCCAGGTATGTTAGTGGCGGCGGATATGGACTTCCCACCAGTGGAAGCGCCAATCATTCCAGTTCAAGCGCTTGAGTATTCAGGTACGAAGCGTTTCGTTTATGTTATCGACGAAGATAATAAAGCAACTCGTACAGAAGTTTTCCTTGGGGCACGTATCGATAACGAAGTCGTGATCGACAAAGGCATCGAAATTGGCCAGAAGATCGTGGTGCAAGGTATCGTGAACATGCGTGACGGCGTCTTGGTTCAAGAGCTTGCCGTTAATCGCCCAGCTGATGCAGCAAGTGATAAAAAAGCACAAGAAGGCGCTAACTAATGTTGTTATCTGATGTTTCTGTAAAGAGACCAGTAGCGGCCGTCGTATTGAGCCTACTATTGGTTGTGTTTGGTATTGTCTCTTTCAATAAGCTCGCGGTTCGTGAGATGCCAGATATTGAAAGCCCGGTAGTATCGATCAGTACTCGTTATGAGGGTGCGTCTGCCACCATCATTGAAAGCCAAATAACCTCCAACCTTGAAGACCAGTTATCCGGCATCAGTGGTATCGATGAGATCGAATCCACAACGCGTAACGGTATGTCGCGTATCACGATTACTTTTGAGCTTGGTTACGACCTCAATACCGGTGTGAGTGATGTTCGTGATGCTGTAGCTCGTGCGCAGCGTTCATTGCCAGATGAAGCCGACGACCCAATTGTTTATAAGAACAATGGTAGTGGTGAAGCTTCGGTCTACATCAACTTAAGTTCGACGGAGATGGACCGAACGCAGTTAACCGACTACACCGAACGTGTGTTGATTGACCGCTTTAGTTTGATTTCTGGCGTGAGCTCGGTGGATATCTCAGGTGGCTTGTACAAAGTAATGTACGTGAAGCTGAAACCTGCGCAGATGGCGGGTCGTGGCGTTACTACCTCGGACATCACTTCTGCTCTGAACAGTGAGAACATTGAAAGCCCAGGTGGTGAAGTACGTAACGATGCGATTGTGATGTCGGTTCGTACTGCTCGTTCTTACACTGAAGCGGAAGATTTCGAATATCTAGTCGTTAAACGTGCCTCTGATAACACACCTATCTACTTGAAAGACGTAGCGGATGTTTACATTGGCGCAGAAAACGAGAACTCGACCTTTAAGAGTGACGGCGTTGTTAACGTAAGTATGGGTATCGTGCCTCAGTCAGATGCGAACCCACTTGAGGTGGCTGACTTAGTCCATAAAGAAGTCGAAGCAATTCAAAAGTTCTTGCCAGACGGTACTCGTTTAGCTGTCGACTATGACTCAACTGTCTTTATCGACCGCTCAATCTCTGAGGTTTACAGCACGCTCTTTATCACGGGCGGCTTGGTTATCCTTGTGCTTTATATCTTTATTGGTCAAGCACGTGCAACACTTATTCCAGCGGTAACCGTACCTGTATCTCTGATCTCGTCGTTTATTGCCGCGTACTACTTCGGTTTCTCTATCAACCTGATTACCTTGATGGCACTTATCCTGTCGATTGGTTTGGTGGTAGATGATGCGATCGTGGTGGTTGAGAACATTTTCCACCATATTGAACGTGGTGAGTCACCGCTGCTTGCGGCCTATAAAGGTACTCGTGAAGTAGGCTTCGCGGTAATCGCAACAACGCTTGTATTGGTAATGGTATTCCTACCAATCTCGTTCATGGACGGCATGGTTGGCCTATTGTTTACCGAGTTTTCTGTATTGCTTGCGATGTCGGTGATCTTCTCGTCGCTAGTCGCATTAACGCTAACGCCAGTGCTAGGCAGTAAGATCCTTAAAGCGAACGTTAAACCAAACCGTTTCAATTTGTTTGTCGAGCGCGTATTTGGCAAGCTTGAGTCTGGATACCGCGCGGTATTGCGCCGTGCTCTTAACTGGCGTTGGGCCGCTCCAATCATCATTATCGCGTGTATGGGCGGTAGTTATGGCTTGATGCAACAAGTGCCGTCGCAACTGACGCCACAAGAAGACCGTGGTGTTATATTTGCGTTTGTTCGTGGTGCCGATGCAACCAGTTACAACCGTATGTCTGCCAACATGGACATCGTTGAAGAACGCTTAATGCCATTGCTTGGTCAGGGCTTCTTGAAGTCATTCAGTATTCAATCACCAGCGTTTGGTGGTAATGCGGGTGACCAAACGGGCTTCGTAATCATGATCCTAGAAGACTGGGATGAGCGTGACGTTACCGCACAAGAAGCGTTGAACGAAGTTCGTAAATCGTTGAACGGCATTCCAGATGTGCGTGTATTCCCGTTCATGCCGGGCTTCAAAGGTGGTTCAAGTGAGCCTGTTCAATTCGTACTTGGCGGTTCTGATTACTCTGAACTTCAGAAATGGGGCGAACTGTTAAAGCAAGCGGCTGAAGACTCTCCAATGATGGAAGGTGCGGACATCGATTACTCTGAGAAAACACCAGAGTTATTGGTAACCGTAGATAAACAACGTGCAGCCGAGCTAGGCGTTAGCGTTTCGGATATTTCAGATACGTTAGAGATCATGCTTGGCGGCCGTAGTGAAACCACTTTCGTTGACCGTGGTGAAGAGTATGACGTATACCTTCGTGGTGATGAGAACAGCTTTAATAATGCTAATGACTTGAGCCAAATCTACATGCGAACTCAGTCTGGTGAGCTGGTTACACTCGATACGTTGACGCACATTGAAGAAGTGGCATCCTCGATTCGTTTGTCGCACTACAACAAGCAGAAATCGGTGACCATCAAAGCGAACCTAATGGAAGGCTACACGCTGGGTGACGCACTTGATTTCCTTGATGAACAAGCGATTGAACAGCTACCGGGCGATATTTCAGTGAGTTACTCTGGCGAGTCAAAAGACTTTAAAGAGAACCAATCAAGTATCTTAGTGGTATTTGCGCTAGCGATGCTGGTCGCGTACTTGGTACTGGCCGCGCAGTTTGAAAGCTTCATTAACCCGCTGGTGGTGATGTTCACTGTACCTATGGGTATCTTTGGTGGCTTCTTAGGTTTGGTGTTGATGAATCAAGGGCTCAATGTCTACAGCCAGATTGGTATGATCATGTTGATCGGTATGGTGACCAAAAACGGTATCTTGATCGTAGAGTTTGCTAACCAACTTCGTGACCGTGGCATTGAGTTTGAAAAGGCGATCATTGATGCTTCGGCTCGACGTTTACGTCCAATCTTGATGACGGCGTTCACCACACTAGCCGGTGCAATCCCATTAATTACTTCAACGGGCGCAGGCTATGAAAGCCGAGTGGCAGTGGGTACGGTTATCTTCTTCGGTATGGGTTTCGCGACACTGGTAACTCTGTTCGTAATCCCTGCGATGTATCGACTGATTTCTGGCTCAACACGCTCTCCGGGTCATGTGGAAGCGGTTCTAAATAAAGAGCTGAGCCATGACAACGTGGGAAGAAGCAGTCACGGTTAATGAACACGCACGGCTAATGAACATGGAATAGTGTAACAATATTGAAAAGCCTGCGTTTGCTCCTAGCGAATGGCAGGCTTTTTTTGTATAACTGTCCCGTCCTGAAATGTGT
>NZ_JBFRUJ010000100.1:0-3068 GCF_041474575.1 Vibrio sp. 10N.222.51.C5 | reverse complement strand
ATACCCCAGGGCAAGATCATGAAAAACCCATATGGAATAAGGGGTAGCGTGAAGTGATGTTTCCACTAATTTGTACACTGAAGTCACAACAAATTCAATACATTCAAGATCGATTTGATGATCAGATTTAGGTGTGATCATATACTGTTTTTTAACAGCAGATATTTAGCCATAATGAATGGATTAAGCCTTTTGGACCATATTTCAGTTATTCGAGACCCTCGCCAAGCTTGGAAAATAGAGCACACGCTAACCGACATTATCTTCTTAACAATTGCAGCAGTGATTGCTGGTGCTGAAGATTGGGAGGATATTGAAGATTTTGGTGAAGATAACTTGGAATGGCTTAGGCAGTATGGTGATTTCAAACAAGGCATACCAGTACACGATACCATTGCCCGAGTTATCAATCTTATTTCCGCCAAGCAACTGCAACGATGCTTTACTGCGTGGATGAAAGACTGTCATGAGACGACAGAGGGTGAAGTGATTGCTATCGACGGCAAAACTCTCAGAGGCACATACAACAAAGACAAGCGTTGTGGTGCAATCCATATGGTTAGTGCCTTTAGTGCAGCAAACCAAGTTGTACTAGGACAAGTGAAGACTGCGGATAAAAGCAATGAAATAAAAGCGATCCCTGAACTGCTTGAAATGCTTTCCTTGCGAGGTTGTTTAGTGACTATTGATGCTATGGGATGCCAGAAGGATATAGCTGAAAAGATAGTCGCTCAAGATGCAGATTATCTCTTAGCGGTAAAAGGTAATCAAAAACGATTGGAGCAAGCGATTAGCCAAGTGTTTAATTCTAGTATGATTAATAGTTTTGAAGGTGATAAATACGTCACTCAAGAGAAAGGGCATGGTCGTACAGAAACGCGTTTGAGTATGGTTGTTCACAATACAGATTTCTTAGGCTATATAGCGTTTGATTGGGCTGAACTCTCCACAATTGGTATGGTCGTTTCAATTCGTCAAGAAGGTGATAAGCCAGCAGAAACAATGCAAATCAAGCACTACATAAGCTCAGCAAAACTAACGGCTAAAGCTTTACTAGAGAGCGCGCGAGCACATTGGAGCATTGAAAGTGTGCCGCAGGCACTGAAGTTAGCAGCATAAGGAGATGCTATGACTTAAGGCATAAGCTCAGGAAGAGATGGTGGTAGGCCCACCGAAGTCTGCTGTCGGAAGCTGGCTTCAAACCACTCCAAGTGGCTGTAGTTAAGAGCTATGGTCATGAGCGTTGGAGTCAAAGTGCGAACGAAAGTTCGGCAGGTACGATATAGAGAGACGAGTTAACCCGAACCCATGTGGACGCGTCGTAATCCAGAGATTGACATCAAAACCAAGGGCGTTTCTATCTCTTGGGATAAGTCTATGAGTAAACTCCGAATGCTGCATAGACGGTGTCCGGCGTATAGTGGGCGTGAATCTATATCAGGCTCTTTTTGGGAACTGCGGGAACCAGTCGTTGTGATGCCTAAGGAAGACATACAAGCCACTGAATTGGCGAGTATTAGAGTACCGATACACAGCACTGGGACGGAGCTATCTGTAGTAGTGAGGAAACAGCTGTAATGGTTGTGGAGCGAAGGGGTAGCGTTAGGCCGTCGTTAAGTTCTGCCCAACTGACAATAAGTCAGGAGGAGGCAGAGGTTAAGACAAAACAATTCAACATTTCAAAATGGCAAGTAGTCAACGCATACAAGTTGGTGAAAGCAAATGCAGGCGCGGCAGGGGTTGATAATGAAACACTGGCCGAATTTGACAGGAACTTAAAAGGAAATCTCTATAAAATTTGGAACCGATTGGCATCGGGAACCTACTTCCCTCCGCCAGTACTGGCTGTAGCCATTCCAAAGAAAGCCGGAGGCGAGAGGATACTTGGTATACCAACCGTCAGTGACCGCATCGCACAGATGGTGGTCAAACTGACATTTGAACCCCAAGTAGAACCGCACTTCTTGCCAGATTCGTATGGATACAGACCAAAGAAATCGGCTCTAGATGCTATAGGTGTAACTCGAAGACGGTGTTGGGACTATGACTGGTGCCTTGAGTTCGATATTAGGGCATTGTTTGATAAAATACCGCACGACCTACTGATGAAAGCAGTCGATAAACACTGCACAGAAAAGTGGGTAAGGTTATATATCAAACGTTGGTTAACAGCACCGATGAAAATGCCAGATGGAGAGTTGAAAGCAAGGGATATGGGAACACCTCAAGGAGGGGTAATCAGTCCTGTTCTCGCCAATCTCTTTTTACATTATGTCTTCGATAAATGGTTACACAAGCATTACCGCGGTATACCTTGGTGTCGATATGCGGATGATGGGCTGGTTCATTGCAAAAGCAAAGAAGAAGCCGAACACATGCTAGAGGTACTGAGAGAGCGCTTTGCTGAGTGTGGTCTAGAGTTGCATCCAGAAAAGACCAAAATAGTTTACTGCAAAGACGGAAGCCGAAAAGGCAACCATGAACACACAAGCTTCGACTTTCTTGGATATACATTCAGGCGTCGATTAGTGAAGAATACCAAGCGAAACAGTATGTTTGTAAGCTTCACGCCAGCGGTGAGTAAGGTTGCTTTGAAAGCGATGAGGCGGAGAATTAAAACGCTGAAGGTACGAAGCCGAACAGATCTCAACATCGCACAGATATCAGGTTGGTTAAATCCAATGATAAATGGCTGGATTGGGTACTATGGTAAGTACTATCGGTCGTCGCTATACCCAGTGTTTAGACACATCAACAAAGCTCTGATTAGGTGGGCGAGACGCAAATACAAAAAACTTCGTCGCCATAAGACTCGAGCAACGCTGTTCTTGGAAAGGATAGCTAAGCAGAATCCGTGGTTGTTTGCCCATTGGAGGCATGGAATGAGAGGATCGTTTGCCTAATGGAAGCGGTATGAACTGAGAGGTTCACGTACCGTTTTGCGAGAGGCTGCAGGGGGAGTTCCTGCGGTCTACTCACCATCAGATGCACTGGCGATTAGACGTTGGTTTTAAAGAAGATGAATGTCGGATACGTCGAGAGCAAGCCGGTGAGAATTTAGCAGTTAT
>NZ_JBFRUJ010000099.1:0-12881 GCF_041474575.1 Vibrio sp. 10N.222.51.C5 | reverse complement strand
CGTATTTTAGGACGAGACAAGTTAAACTATCCCTGACCTAACCTTTCGAAAGGTTAGGGTCTAGTGGGCTCACGTAACCAGACGGTTTAAGAGCCAACACATCACAGTTAATCTTATCGATAACATGTTCCGCGGTATTACCAATAAACACGGCAGACAAGCCAGTACGACCCGTTGTACCCAGAATCACCATCGCAGCGTTATTTTCAGAAGCGACGCGAGGAATAACATCTTCTGGCAAGCCTTGTTCAACCACAGTTTGTTCTTCACACATACCGTGCTTCTGGCGCAATGCTTTCATTGCCGTTAAGTGATGGCCACGAACCGCATCGGTATAAGACGTTGGATCAAACTCTGGCAGTTCAATGGTAATATTCGCAGGTGTCACAGGGTAGGCATTCACCAAGAACGGTTCCGCATCCAAACGACCGGTGATCTCTAGCAATCTGTCGACCATCGTATCGTTAAGCTCTAAATGAGCTTCTGTTTCAGAACCTACATGAACTGAAGCAAAAATCTTCGCGTGATCTGGCCAGAAATCGTTTTTAACCAATAGCACTGGGCTAGGGCACTTTCTCAACAGATGCCAATCGGTTGGAGTGAAGATGACAGATTCCAAAGTATCGTGTTTACGCGTACCTTTGATTAAGATGTCGTGCTCACCACTGTAAACCTCGGCAATGATCGCTTCGTATGGGCGGTTATGCCAAACCACTTGTACATTAAATTCAATAGAATCATCTAGGTAAGGTTCTGCGACTTTATTCATCCAAATTTCGCGTTGATGAATTACGCCTTTGCGCATTGCGTCTCTTTCATCGATAGAGAGCATAGATGTCATTTCATACGAGAAGTCGTATATCGACAAAAAGAAAGTGATGTGGCTTGTTGAGGTGCTTTTCTTAGCAAGTTGGATAGCACGAAATAGAGCAGGCTGCTCATCGTGATTAATGTCTGCGACAACTAAAATTTTGTTATAGATACTCATAACTAAGCCTACTTTTCAGACCGAACATATAAATAATGTAGCGTAGTTATGGAGAGATTAAGAGAAATATAAGAGGTTTTAAGAGAGAAACATGATGTAGCTCATTATTGAACTACATCATTGATATCTAGACTATTCTTTTGAAACGCCAGCAAGTTCCATCAACGCATCGTGATCTTCGATAGTGATATATTTGCCTTTAACGCTCAAGATGTCTGCTTTTTGGAAACGACCTAGAAGACGGCTGATTGTTTCAACAGTCAAACCAAGGTAGTTACCAATATCACCACGAGTCATCGTTAGGCGGAACTCACGCGGGCTGAAGCCACGTTGAGAGAAGCGAGTAGAAAGGTTGTAAAGGAATGCAGCAAGGCGCTCTTCCGCGTTCTTCTTAGAAAGAAGCAGAATCATTTCTTGGTCACCTTTAATCTCATTACTCATCAGGCGCATAATTTGCTGACGCAATTTAGGCATTTTTCCTGATAGGTCATCAAGAATCTCATATGGGATTTCACATACCATAGAAGTTTCTAGCGCTTGTGCGAAACTAGGGTGTTGGTCACCAGTAATCGCATCGAAGCCAACAAGATCGCCCGCTAGGTGGAACGCAGTAATCTGCTCATCACCTTGCTCAGTAATCGTGTAGCTCTTGATCGTTCCAGAGCGAATAGCATATAGAGATTTAAGCTCGTCACCGGCTTTAAATAACTCTTGGCCTTTTTGAATAGGCTTTTTTCTCTCAATGATCTGATCAAGTTGATCGAGTTCAGATTCATTCAAAGTAAACGGAATACAGAGCTGGCTAATACTACAATCCTGGCAATGGATCGCACAGCCACCAGACTGAACACGTTTCGTCACAGGCTTTTCAGAAATCATAACAATCTTTCACTATTTGATATACGTCAATATTTTAGCATTCCTTTATCCAGTTGGGTAGTAAAAAAACCGGATTTAAAGAATGGCTATACGGTATAAATAATGAGCTGTAGTGCCATATAACCGGTATAGAAACCGTAAATGAGGATTAAAATTGCGCCTAGTTGGCGAAATAAGTCAGCTTGTTGCAGTTTCTTGAGGAAATTAGCACCCATACCAACCGTCAGCATCGCTGGGAGCGTCCCTAAACCGAAAGCAAGCATAATACCTGCACCGTTGTACCAACTTCCTGATACGGCCGCCCACGTAAGCATTGAGTAAACTAAGCCACATGGTAGCCAACCCCAAATAAAGCCAAACGGCAAAGCGTGGCTAGGGTGCTTCAAGGGTAGAAATGATTTACCTAAAGGAGAGATATAACGCCATAGCTTCTGTCCGACTTTTTCAAAGAACAACAAGCCGAACCACCATTTACCGATATACAAACCTAAGACGATCATGAAGCCAGCAGCAAATAATCGCAGCCAACCTAGCAGAGCGTTAAAATCGCTTAGCTGACCTATCGAAGAGATTGCACCGCCAATCACACCGCCAATCACGGCATAACTTAGCAAGCGCCCTAGGTTATAAAGTAGGGGAATAACAGGGGAAGGTTTACTGTTGCCAATCGAAAGAAGCGACGCAATACCACCACACATTCCCATGCAGTGACCTGCGCCGATCAATCCAACAACAAAGGCTCCGATCCAATCAGGCGTCATCGTTCTTTTTGTCTACGTTAGTTTGGCTCTCGCCGTTAGCTTTCTCATTCTTGACAGGTTTGCTATCAGAATGGTTGTGAGCCTTTTCGTCTTCATCAAACAGAATGTTGTGACCTTGACGTTCTAGGTCTTCAAACTGTTCGCTCTTCACCGCCCATAGAAAAATACCAACAGCGATGCACACCAGAACAATCGCAATGGGGATCAGAATGTATAAACTTTCCATTATTTACCTTGCTCTTTTAAAAGCCTTAACGAGTTAGACACAACAATAATAGAGCTGGCAGACATGCCCACAACGGCAATGTATGGAGCAACCAAACCCGCAACGGCCAATGGAAGGATGAGTAGGTTGTATCCCAATGACCATGCTAGGTTTTCACGAATTATCTTACGCGTTTTTAACGCCAAAGTACGCGACTTAAGTAATCTATCAAGCTTATCACCCAACAACACCATATCCGCAGAGGCTTTCGCCACATCCGTACCGCCGCCCATAGCGACAGAAAGGTGAGCACCCGCAAGAATAGGGGCATCGTTTATCCCATCGCCAACCATCATAGTAATGTCACTTGCATCTCGAGAGTTCAAGTAAGCAAGTTTATCTTCAGGTTTCGCGTTAGCAACAATATCAGTAATACCGATCTCTTCAGCAACAGGCTTCGCATTGATCAAAGAATCGCCAGTAAGTAGAGTTGTTTTGATGCCCGCTTCTTTAAATTGCTTAATAAACTCGATGCTTTCTTTACGAATGGGATCTTCATAAGTGAACGTCGCGATATGACGGCCCGCCATCGACAAGTAAATGCCGTTGCTTTCCGATGGTTGAGCTTCGCCTAGAATGAATTCGCTACTACCAATCGCAACTTCTTGGCAGTTCCACTCACCAGTGATGCCTGAACCAATTACGTTATTGACAGACTCTACTTCGATATCATCTGAAATATGAGTCTTAAACGCTTTAGCGATAGGGTGGTTAGCGTGTTGTTCCAGGCTCGCCGCTACTTTGAGACAAGTGTCTTTATCAAGTTCAGCGAAGGTTTCAACTTGGCTGATACGAATATCACCCTCAGTCAATGTACCTGTTTTATCGATGATCAAGTGATTTACTTTGCACAAGGTTTCGAATACGTGGCCTTTGCGCAGCAAAATACCGAAGTTACCCATGCGAGACGTTGAGCAAGTAATCGCCGTCGGTGTTGCAAGTGACAGAGCACAAGGGCACGTTGCGACCAATACCGAAAGCATGATCCAGAAAGCGTCTTCTGGTCGTGTTTGGTGCCAGTAAAACCAAGTACCGAATGAGATGATTAAGATCACCGCAACAAAGTATCGAGCCACAACATCAGCAATTTCTGCAATGCGGGGTTTAGACAGTTGTGCTTCATCTTGCAGGCGAACGATATTGGAAATCACCGAATCCGCTTTTGATGTCATCACTTCCAGTTCAAACGACTCATCACCATTCAATGTACCAGCGTAGACAGTATCGCCTTCGTTTTTGACCACATGGATAGATTCGCCAGTCAGCATCGATTCATCGATATGAACTCTGCCAGACAATACTTTGCCATCGGCAGGAATGTGCTCACCCGGTAGAACGCGAATTTGGTCGCCAACTTTTAAGGTTTTGACTGGAACTTGTTCGCCATCTAACGTTGTTGCCATAGCAGGAACGAGCTTAAGCAGGTTACCACTAGCAGCGGCGGCTTTACGACGAGCGCGCATTTCAAGGAAACGACCAAGCAGTAGGAAGAAGGTAAACATCGAGATAGATTCGAAGAATACTTCACCTTTCTCTGTCACCGTTGCGACCAAACTTGCAACGTAGGCAAACAAAAGAGCGATCGACACAGGTACATCCATACCCAATGTTCGACCTTTGAGGCTACGCCACGCGTTGATATAGAAAGGCAATGCAGAGTAGAGCAGAACCGGTGTTGCAAAGATTAAGCTCACCCAACGGAAGTAGCTTTTGAATTCGGGCTCAAGGTTACCGAAGACTTCAAGATACAACGCCACAGCCAGCATCATGACCTGCATGGTTGCTAAACCAGCAATACCAAGACGATAGAGATAATTCTTCATCGATCGATGATAGGCGGCTTCTTGTTGATCAGCCTCAAAAGGTGCGGCTTTGTAGCCTAAGGTATGGATTGCAGACAACAGCTCGCTCAGTTTCGTCTGAGTGTTGTCCCAACTGAGCAGGGCGCGGTTAGTCGTGGTATTAACACGAATACTAACAACCCCTAACTTTGAAGAGACTTGCTTTTCAATAAGCCAAGCACAAGCAGCACAAGAGACACCTTCTAGTGACAATGTCACTTCAGAGGTGTTTTCAGAGTTACGGACGAACTCCAATTGAACATCTTCGTTGTCGTAATGACTGAGTGCCAGAAGTTGCTCTGGCACGAGATCCGCTTTTTCAGCTGGAGCGGTACGATATTGGTAGTAAGAGACCAGACCGCTATCAACGATTGTCTGGGCTACGGTTTCGCAACCCGGACAACACATAGGTCGCACCGATCCTAAGATTTCTACTTTAAAATCCGTTTCCGCTGGTACATCTTCACCGCAGTGATAACAGGATTCACACATAAGATTTAGTTCGTTAGTTGAGTAGGAGTATCAATAGGGAAGTTCATGCGACCTTGCACTAACCATTCAGAATCATGCGGAGAAAGCTCGATAAACCATGGACCTTGCATTTCATGATCCAGAGTCAACGTGTAGTTGCCTCTCGCATCAGCGGTCAGTAGCTGAGTAAAATCACGGTCAGGCAGCGTTCGGTGTACGAACATTGCGCTAATAGCAGGGAAGTGGTCTAGCTTGCCTTTGTCGAGAGTAATGATAACTGAGTTACCTTTCTCGCTAACTGAAGCTGATAAGCCAAGCTCTTTAGCAACATTTACTTTCGAAATGTCGACATTAATACCTTTACCTTTTTTATAGTAATCTTCAGTGACAACGTTAACTGAATGGTTGGTAAGTATCGCGACTCGAACCAATGTTAGCATAGAAACGCCAACGGTTAGGAAGATCAAAAACCACGGCCAAAACTGCTTATACCAAGGTTGTTCCATATTATTATTCTCAATATATACAATGAAATAAAACTAATTTTTACAAACACTTAAGGTTATAACTGTAAAAGAAAGACAGCCCCTTAAGAAGGGGCTGTTATTATTATGTTACTCTTTATCTGAGTTGCTGAGGCTCCAGACGTAGGCAGAGACGAGCTGAACCTTATCCTCACCGAGGATGTCCTTCCAAGCCGGCATTACACCAGAACGTCCGTACATGACTGTTTCCGTCACATCAGCGCGAGAATCGCCGAATAGCCAGTCGCGGTCAGTCAGGTCAGGGGCGCCAACAGCAGGGTTACCCTTACCATCAGTACCGTGACACGCTGCACACACTACAAAGCGAGCTTTACCAGCCTCTGCTTCACGTGCGTTTACGCTACGACCAGAAAGGCTAAGCGTGTAGCTAACTACTTCTTTTACGCCTTCTTCGCCAAGAGCGTCTTTCCAACCTGGCATTTGACCGACACGACCATGCATGATGGTAGTAACGATAGCTTGTGGTTCACCACCATATAACCATGCGTCATCAGTTAGGTTCGGGAAACCTTTCTGACCACGTGCATCAGAGCCGTGACACTGAGAACAGTTTTGTAGGAACAAACGTTGGCCCACTTTGATTGCATCAGCATCTGATGCAATGTCAGGGACGGAACGTAGACCATTTTCGTCGTGAGCTAGCTTTCTAAATGCTTCACCAAAGTAGGTGTCTGCATCATCAAGCTCTTTCGCGTATGCGTCTAACTGTTTGTTTGCTTGCGCAGCAGCGATTGCAGAGCGAGACTCTTCTACGCTACGAACTGTTTGGTTTGAACTCGTCCAACCTAGTAGACCTTTAAAGTTGCCAAGGCCTGGGTATAGAGCTAGATAAACAGCTGCAAACACAATTGTGCTAACGAAAAGGTATGTCCACCATTTAGGTAGCGGGTTATTAAGCTCACGAATACCATCGTATTCATGGCCCATATCCTGACCTTCTTCTACACCTGTTTTATCGTTGGAACACCAACGAAGTAAGGCTGCACAGCCAATCAATGTACCGATTGTGATTACTGTTACCCAAATACTCCAGAATGTACTCATTACTTCGTCACTCCTTGATTTTTATCTTTCGCAGGTGCTTCATCAGCGAACACTAGGTTTGCATCTTCGTCGAAGCGCGACTTACGATTTTTACCGAAAGCCCACCAAACGATGCCGATGAAACAAGCAAAAACAGTAACAGTCCAAACACTTTGAAATGTAATAATGTCCATAATTATTCCTTATTTCATTGCGTGGCCAAGCGATTGAAGGTAAGCGATGATTGCATCCATCTCTGTTTTTCCTTCAACATCTTGTTTAGCGTTAGCAATTTGTTCGTCTGTGTAAGGAACACCAAATTGATTACGGAAGATTTCAAGCTTCTGTTTAGTCAATTTGCCATCAAGTACATTCTCAGCAAGCCATGGGAAACCAGGCATGTTTGATTCAGGAACAAGTTCGCGAGGGTCGATAAGGTGAACGCGGTGCCACTCATCAGAGTAACGATCACCAACACGCGCTAAATCAGGACCAGTACGCTTAGAACCCCATAGGAATGGGTGTTCCCAAACGCTTTCGCCAGCTACAGAGTAGTGACCGTAACGTTCAGTTTCAGAGCGGAAAGGACGAATCATTTGGCTGTGACATACGTTACAACCTTCGCGAATGTAGATATCACGACCTTCCATTTCCAGAGCAGAGTAAACACGTAGATTTTCTACAGGTTCAGTAGTCTGCTTTTGGAAAATAAGTGGGGTAATTTCTACTAAAGCACCAAAACTGATAGCAATAACGATAAGAATCGCTAGTAGGCCAACATTCTTCTCTACCAACTCATGGCGATTATTTGAATTTGAGCTCATTCTAAATCTCCTTAAGCCGGTTGAGGGATAGCTTTAAGGCTATCTTTAGGTGCAGAAACAGTTTTGTACGTGTTGTATGCCATTAAGAACATACCAGATAGGAAGATGAAACCACCTAAGAAACGTACAAAGTAGAACGGGTAAGACGCTTCTACAGATTCAACGAAGCTGTAAGTTAATGTACCGTCAGAGTTAACTGCACGCCACATCAGACCTTGCATCACGCCAGAGATCCACATTGCTACAATGTAGAAAACCGTACCAATCGTTGCTAACCAGAAGTGAACATTGATTAGGGATACAGAGTACATACGCTCTTGACCAAATAGTTTAGGAACTAAGTGGTAAACCGAACCGATAGAAACCATTGCAACCCAACCTAACGCACCAGAGTGAACGTGACCGATAGTCCAGTCCGTGTAGTGAGATAGTGCGTTAACCGTTTTGATTGCCATCATTGGGCCTTCGAAAGTCGACATGCCGTAGAATGATAGAGAAACGATTAGGAAACGTAGGATTGGGTCGTAGCGAAGCTTATGCCACGCACCAGATAGAGTCATAATACCGTTGATCATGCCACCCCAAGATGGAGCAAACAGAACCAAAGACATAACCATACCTAGAGATTGAGTCCAGTCAGGAAGTGCAGTGTAGTGTAGGTGGTGAGGACCAGCCCAGATATACAGAGACACGAGAGCCCAGAAGTGAACAATCGACAAACGGTAAGAGTAAACAGGGCGACCAGCTTGTTTAGGAACGAAGTAGTACATCATGCCTAGGAAACCAGCTGTCAATAGGAAGCCTACCGCATTGTGTCCGTACCACCATTGCACCATTGCATCGATCGCTCCGGAATAAATCGAGTACGATTTAAACGCAGAGACAGGAACAGCTAGGCTGTTAACGATGTGCAACACGGCAACCGTGATAATGAAGGCTCCGAAGAACCAGTTTGCTACGTAAATGTGCGATGTCTTACGTTTAATCATGGTTCCGAAGAACACGACCGCATAAGCTACCCACACAAGAGTAATAGCAATATCGATTGGCCATTCAAGTTCTGCGTATTCTTTACCAGAGGTTAAACCTAACGGTAAAGTAATTGCAGCGGACAGGATAATCGCTTGCCAACCCCAAAAGGTAAAGGCTACGAGAGGGCCACCAAAGAGACGCGTCTGACAGGTACGTTGTACAACATAATATGATGTTGCAAACAGCGCACTTGTACCGAACGCAAAAATAACCGCATTAGTATGCAGGGGACGTAAACGACTGTACGTCAACCACGGCGTATCAAAGTTTAGCTGTGGCCAAACTAATTGAGCGGCAATCAAAACACCAACGCCCATACCGACAATACCCCACAAAATTGTAACTAGGGTAAATTGACGGACGACCGTATAGTTGTAGTTTTGTTCAAGCTGCTTTTCTTGGCTCATTTGCATGCTTCCAATTTCTTATTTACTACACTTTACTTCCAACACGACTCACGTCGTAATGCCACCCAAATTAGAAAAGGAAATTCAGCCTATTCAGGGCTTTATTTCCACTTGCTGATTTTAAAAAAAAGTGGCATTTTCAACGCGACACTATACTTGAATTAACAAATCAATGACAGAGTAGTAACCTTACGCTTGGTCTGGAATTGGATTTTTATTTAAAAACTTTGAACTTTGTAACAAGGAGTAAAGATTATAATGGCGGCACAAAAGCTAACAAAAGGCAGGCTTGTTCAAATTATCGTCATGTTGGTTATTTTAATAGCTGCATTTACTTGGAGAACAGTAACATACGATAATAACGAAACAGTAAACTGTATAGTTTCAAAACCTTGTAAATTTGGTATTGATAATCATAATGTTTCAGTTTCAAGCAATAACCTAGGGTATTCGATCGAAACATCTAAAACTGGCAAATTTATCATTAGCTATAATGAAAGCGGAATTCTGGAAGAAAAAGGACCATCAAATTGGCTGTTACAAACTAGTGATAAGACCTCCTCAATAACGGTTACATTTCCACAACAGGTGAGCACGTTTTCTGTAAACCTTTCTAAGGAGTAACAGAGAGAAACTGGGGCACACCTCGGTTCTTTTGATAGAAACATGTACCAAATCAGTGAAACACAATGCATTAAAGTGTTATAAAGAGAGCATTAATAAAGTTACCCAGAATCTATGAAATTTCTATCAAAAGTCTCTTACTCCCTAGACGATAAAATCGCAGTAGATGAGTTGCTCAGCGGGGTGGAAAACCCTGACGATATTGCTTGTCTTATTTGCTACTGCACAGAAGAGTATTCGACACTCGCTGTGCAGAGATATTTCGTAGATGCTCTCCCGAACACTCCCATACATGGCTGTACTACTTGTCACGGCATTATGACCGAAACTGGTTTTCATTCTGGTCCAGTCATTGGCGTCCTCATTATTTATGACTCGGGGATCAACGCCTATGGTACGGGAATCGAACATTTCAGCGACTCCATAGACCGCAGTACCTTCAGCGCGATAGACAAAGCACTCAAGAACGCCAACCGAGAAGGTGAAATTCCTGATCTTATCTTGCTGCATTCCACACCGGGTAACGAAGAAAAGGTGATGGCGGCTATCGATAAGAAATTTGGTACTGAAGTGCCAATTATTGGTGGCAGTGCTGCAGACAACCAGGTTTCCGGAAATTGGAGTATCTTCACCGAAGAGTCGCTGTCTATAAATGGTGTGTCTTTAACGGTAGTGTTTGCGTCTCAGTCCATCTATTCCTCTTTCAGCGCGGGTCATACGCCTACGCGGTATTCAGGCACCGTGACCAAAGTAAGAAACCGAATTTTGTTGGAGATAGACCACAGGCCAGCCGTCACCGTTTACAACGAATGGACTAATTTCCACTTAGATGGCAGTGATGATGGCTACATATTCGAAAAGTCGTCAGTCTACCCATTAGGCAGGAAAGTCGGCTCTTCTTACGATTACCCATATTTCAAATTGTCTCATTCGATCAGAGAGACGGAGTGTAATGGGATTGAGCTGTTCACAGACATCAGTGAAGGCGACACCATCTACCTGATGCAAGGGTCTAAGCAGCAGTTGATTAGCCGCGCCGCGAATATCATTCACTCCTCATACTACAACGACATGGATCTTGAAGAGAAACTAGGGGCGATCAATATCTTTTGTGCAGGCTCAATGTTGAACCTTAAACAAGATATGGATGAGGTTTGTGACCAAATAAATCAAGCACTTAATGGGCTCCCATACATATGTCCATTTACGTTTGGTGAACAAGGCAGGCTCTCTGGTGGCGAGAATGCACACGGGAATTTAATGGTATCGTCTGCAACGTTTTATAGGTTGAAAAAGTAATGGGTTCTGAAGGTCAAGAAGCGCTGCAAGAAGCACGTATTGAACTGCAAAAACTAAAAGCCCGTGAGCGAAAGCTGGCTGAAGAGAACAGGGTGATCTTATCAACCATCTCTGCGATCAGTAAGGCAAGTAACATATCTGAGATATTCTCCAGTCTCGAGTTCGTGCTCAAAAAATACATTAAGTTTGATGACTTTATCGTGGTATCAAGGGTAGGGAACGAAGGCAGTTTCAAAACCCTGCTAAGCAATAACAAAGTCTTCGAACAGATGAATTGGAGTGATTGTGGCAAGTTATCTCGAGTGATCAATGGAGAATGCGCCATCCTTTTTGAACCCAAGTCTCTGGGTGAATTCAATTCCTTACATCCCATTATCCTCGATCAAATCAACTCTGTTCTAATTACTGGTATCGATAGCGGACTAACACAATCCGTCATCATCTTTATCCACTCGAATACCAAGCACTTTAGTATTGAAACTAAGGCCACACTAAACCGTTTTCGACCGTTGATAGAGCGTGCTGTTTTCGATATTGAGAACAAAGAAAAGCTTGAAGCAACCGTTCGAGAACGTACCGCAGAGCTTGTCACAGCAAGAAAAGACGCAGAAAGAGCCAACAAGGCCAAGTCTGAATTCCTCGCGATGATGAGTCATGAATTAAGAACACCGCTAAATGCCATAATTGGCCTAATAGACGCCCTAAAATCCACATCATTGAACGAAGAACAACAGTCTATACTGCTTAATATGAGCACATCATCTGAGCTATTGCTGGCAATTATCAGTGACGTATTGGATTTTTCTAAGATTGAATCTGGGTGTTTCTCGTTGGCTCCTCGATGGAGCAACGTAAGAGACACTGTAACTTTTGTATTATCTGAACAAAAGAAGACAGCAGACGATAAAGGTTTGCCGCTAACAGTAACTAGCGATATCCCTGAAGGTGAACTTCATTACATCGACCCAAGTCGCTTGGCACAGATCCTATTTAATTTGATCGGTAACGCGATTAAGTTCACTGAGCGTGGGCATGTCCATGTTTCTATAAAGTACCAGCAGAGCTCTTTCTATATAACGGTGGAAGACACAGGGATTGGCATTAGCTCGCAACAACTTTCGTCGCTGTTCAGTCCATTTGTGCAAGCTGATAGCACAATCACACGTAGATTTGGTGGCACAGGTTTAGGCTTGGCCATCACTAAAAGACTGGTTGAACTGATGCGCGGGCGCATATCGGTAAAGAGTGAGCCTGGAAAAGGCTCCAAATTCGAAGTACAGTTGCCAGTGCTTACTAGAGTTACGAATAATCTGGCTAACAAAGAAGACGAATCTTCACGAGAGTTAAGAAGCCGTTATTCAGTGTTAGTTGTCGAAGACAATCCAACGAATCAAATGGTGATAAAGTTAATCCTTACAAGACAAGGCCACGAGGTTTTCATCGCAAGTAATGGTGAAGAAGCGATTGGCTTTATTGAAAGAGGCAACGAATCAATAGACATTATCTTAATGGATGTGTCGATGCCGGTCATGGATGGATTAACCACAACCAAATACATGAGAGACGCAAACATCAAAACACCAATCGTTGCGCTAACAGCACACACATCAGTAGAAGACAAATGTTCGTGCTTAGATGTCGGCATGAATGATTTCGTGACCAAGCCAGTAAGAACTAAAGAGATCACAGAAGCAATTGATCGATTAATGCTTGAAGTCTAATAAACGTATTCTTAATCGAAGATTAGGAAATATGTTTATTAGGTATTTTATGGTAAATAGCCTTACTGTTAAATAGAACATCGATTTGGTAGATAAACAAGAGGCAGGGCATCGCACAAAGATACCTGCCTTATAAATACCAAACACCATTTAACATAATATACATAATACGCACCAAAAATGTTAGAGCAATTTAGTAAT
>NZ_JBFRUJ010000098.1:0-356 GCF_041474575.1 Vibrio sp. 10N.222.51.C5 | reverse complement strand
ATAGGCTCTAGCCCACTAGGCAAAGCAATAAAGTACACGCTCGGGCAATGGCCTAAACTCATTCGTTATATCGACGATGGTCACTTATCTATCGATAATAATCGCGCTGAACGCGCAATTAAACCGCTGGTTATTGGCAGGAAAAATTGGCTATTCTCCAACACACCAAATGGCGCTGAGGCGAGCGCGATGCTTTACAGTATCGTCGAGACTGCAAAAGCCAACGGCCTTATCCTCTATGACTATATGGTCAAGTGCATGAAAGAGCTAGCAAAAGCAGAGCCCGATATCGATGCACTCCTGCCTTGGAACTTCAAACACTGACAAGTCGCCCCGTGGGTTCATGGGGCGGATAC
>NZ_JBFRUJ010000097.1:0-4848 GCF_041474575.1 Vibrio sp. 10N.222.51.C5 | reverse complement strand
ATAGGCTCTAGCCCACTAGGGAAAGCGATAAAGTACACGCTCGGGCAATGGCCAAAGCTCATTCGTTATATCGACGATGGTCACTTATCTATCGATAATAATCGCGCTGAACGTGCAATTAAACCACTGGTCATTGGCAGAAAAAATTTGCTGTTCTCTAACACACCAAATGGTGCTGAGGCGAGCGCGATGCTTTACAGCATCATCGAGACCGCGAAAGCCAACGGTCTTATCCTCTACGACTACATGGTCAAGTGCATGAAAGAGCTCGCGAAAGCAGAGCCTGATATCGACGCACTCCTACCTTGGAACTTCAAACACTGACAAGTCGCCCCGTGGGTTCATGGGGCGGATACGGCTGATCAGTTTATTGATTCAGCCTTTTTAATCACATTTTCAAAACATACTTAGATTGATTTGAAGGTTTTATCCCTTCATCGAACTTAACAATCACGGAAGATTCTGGTACCTATTAGCACGAAATTGGACAATAACAAGTTAGGAGCAGTCATAAACTGCAGTCTCATTCGAAGCGATTAAAAAAGCACTTCTAAACGAGATGTTAGAAGTGCTAATTATTGAGTAAATTTAATAAACTTCTTATACCCAGACTTGATCAAATACTCGGTACATGTTGCCACCTAAGAACTTGCTGCAGTCTTCTTCTGAGTATCCATTTTCAAGCATGGTATCAATTAGAGCTGCAACAATTTGATATGGTGCTGGGGTAGGAAACCCTTTTGCTCCTACAGCGGCACTATAGCCACCATCAGGGAATACGTTCTGCCCCATTGGTGTTTGAATAATAGACGCTGTAAAATTGATGTTCGGGATATAGTCTGAACCGAAGCCAACGTGGTCTATACCGACTAAGTTGACCATATAATCAATATGTCGAAATAATTGTTCAGTCGTCAATATATCTGGGTTAGATGTATCCATAAAGGCAGCCACCATATTTATTGAGCAAACCCCACCGGTTGCCGCAACACCTTTAATCACAGCGTCAGAAAGGCTTCTCTGATAATCGGCAATGGCTTTCGCACCTGAATGCGAAGAAATGACAGGTTGGCTACTGCGTTCAATCGCATCTAAGGAGGTTCGTTCGCCAGTATGGCTTACATCAACAGGCATACCGTATCGGTTATAAGCGTCGACAAGTTTTTTTCCATATTCAGTTAGACCACGGTTCTCAATTTCGAAGCAGCCATCACCCACATCATTACGTTGATTATATGCCAATAAACAGTAACCATAGCCCATCTCACGCCATAGTCCTACGCGATCAACATCACCACCAAATATTTGAGTACCTTGGTGAGTGAAGTAAATACCCAATTTGTTTTGTTTTACCGCTTCATCAATATCTTTGGTAGTGCGGATCATCATATAGTCGTCTGGGCGTTCTTTCATTTTGCTTAGGTAGAACTGAGCGCCTTTCATAATGCCTTCAACCGAGGCATCTAACGAGTCTGCGGAAGGACATGCTGCTAGTACCTTGAATCCAGCGGCTTTGCACTTGTCCATTTCATCATGGAATTCTGGTGCTTCAGGTGAAGACCATTGAGAGGGCCAAAGACCGGAAAAAAGGCTGTCAATAGCCATAGAATCTCGAACAATTTTTTTTGCACGTTCAGATGCAGGATATTTGTGTGTTCGTTGAGGGATTTTTGAATAATCTTTTATTTCAAATTCTGGTAATTTTGGTGCACCTGACTTTGTCGCTTTATCATTACTTGGTTCGATTTCAGATTTGTTGTCCATATTTGAAATTTTCCTTAACAGTGTTAGCTTCTATAAAATATAAATATGTTGGAAGTTTGGAAGTTTGGAAGTTTGGAAGTTTGGAAGTAAAGATAGGTACGGATTTATATCAAACGGAGTGTTAAGCCCTTTGTACGCACCTTTTTATGCACCTTTTTATAAATAAACTACGCCCAATGACATGATAAAAACGTGATTTATGTCGAATATTTTTGGCAAATCTATCTAAATGTTACCTCAATTAGAAAATTCATTTAAAAGTATTATATGTGACACTTTAAGAAATTATCGAAGAGGTGAGATAAAAAAGCGATACCTGAGTATCGCTTTCTATAGTCTGATTTATCATTGATTAGGTGAATTAACGTCGAATGGCTTCGCCTGCTTTAACGTCTGTATCTAGTTGTGTGTTGTTGACAACGATTTTGCCGTTAACCAATAACCAATGTACGCCTACGGCTGGGTGGTTAGGATCTTGGTAGGTGCCCACATCAGCGATAGTTTCTGGGTCGAATACCACGATATCTGCGTCCATATTAGTTTGGATTCGTCCTTTATTTTTCATTTGAGGGACAAAATCTTCTATTAATTGAGCTGGCATCAGTGTCATTTTACGTAGTGCTTCCGTCATCGTTAACAAGCCGCGCTCACGAACATAGACTCTGAGTACTTTAGCAAAGGTGCCATTTGATCTAGGATGAGAGAATAGATCTTTTGGTAATGGCCACTCGTCACCTGCATAATTTTCAATGTGGCCGTCTTCGTCCATATGCATCCAGAACATTTCGTCAGATTCAATCAACACATTAGGATTTAGAATCGAAGCGTCTAATAGAGCAAGATCTTTAGGGTTTTGCTCGTCTAGGAAGTGCCAGACAATAAAGGTACCAGGTTTATTTTCTTGGTAGTCTTTCAACTGTTCTTCTGTCATACGTTCTTTACCTAGCTGAAAGTTTTCAGCGGTTGAACCCATACGTTCCCGCCAGCCTTCACCAGAAAACATGGCTGCGCCAACGACAGTACTTGCTGCGCCCCAAGGGTAAGCGCCCACAGTAACATTGATTCCTTGTTCTTGAGCCTTATTGACCATAGGTAAGATGGTTTCGATATCTTTTAATGAAGTACTGTTAATATGACAAAAGTGCATATGAGCGCCAGTGATAGCGGCATTGCCCACTAATTCTTTAACGGCTTCAAACGAGCTTTGTGGCTCGGCATTGCTGGCATAGCGAACGTGAGTATAGGTTGCTACGTCTCTTTCTGCGGCTAATTCAGCCAATGCATAATATTCTTTTTGACCATGGCCCGGTGCATAGCCAGCGTTAATCCCGATACCTAGGCCACCTTCATCAAGGCCTTGCTCAATCAGCTTGATGATTTTACTTTCTTGCTCAGGTGTTGCTATATCCATCTTCCAATCATTACGTGATTGAGCTTTTTGGAAATAGCCAACGGTCGCTTCGGGTTCCGTCTCACTAAATGTAGCAATACGAGCGTAAGTCCAACCAGCTGCTGCACCATAGTTTAATGGTAAGCCTTTTTCAGCTTGTCCTGCATACCAGTCACTGATAGGTAGAACACCAGATTCGAGTTCCAGCATAGTGGTAACGCCTTGCATCGCCTGCATTCTGTAGTCACCAATGTTTTGACCATGAGCGTGGACGTCGATGAATCCAGGGGCAACAACTTTACCTGTAGCGTCAATAGTTTTATCCCCAGAAATACTATCGGTCGTTATTGCTGTGATCTTATTATCTTTGATCCCGACATTAGCAACAGAATCGAAATTTGTTTCAGGGTCGATAACTCTGCCGTTCAAAATTACAACATCATAATTAGCGGCGATAACAAGTGGTGACATAAGGCCAAAGCCGACGATCGTAGCCTTTTTAATGAATGATTCTAGTGGTTTCATAATTTTATCCCGTGTGTGTGAGATGAACTATAAGTGTTACGTGTCAAAAATCTTAGACCAATAATTTCACGCTATCTACCTGATCCTCATCTTTGCTCATTGATAAGACAAATCTAACGTGACAAGAGAAAGTGACTCAAAAACAATCACTTTTACGCTCATCTCACCCACAACTATTGACTTTGCCGCTCCAGAGCTGCCCTTCTCTATAAAGGCAACTTTGACAAAATAATCCTTCATAGCTAAACGTTTATGTACCAACGTTTTCGTCAGGGAAAAAAAATGCCAAACCTTAAATTACGAAGTTTAAGCGCGATATTCTTCTTTGCTGTCACTCTTCCCATCGTAGTGTTAGCCGACGAGGGGCAAGATGTAGAGGAGGTAGCTAAAGAGCTAGCCAACCCAAACACAACGCTTGGCTCGATGTCCTTTAACTTGGATTGGACGAACTATCAAGGCGACTTAAATTCAGCGAACAGTCAGAACGGGTATCGCTTGAGCTTTCAACCTGTTCTCCCTGTGCCAATTGCAGAGCGAACCAACTTATTTATCAGACCAAATATACCTTTAATATTTGACCAACCCTATTACAAGGGCGATAGATTTGAAAATTCAGATGCAGGTCTCGGTGATATCGGCTTTGATGTGGCCGTTGGTCATACCTTTGAGAGCGGCATGATTGTCGTGGGGGGGGTAGTGGGTACACTGCCCACCGCAACAAGCGATGAACTGGGTAACGATCAATTCTTACTCGGTCCAGAGTTTGCCTTAGCCTACGTACAAAGCTGGGGGGTTATCGGGGCGTTAATTACCCATCAATGGAACGCTGGCGGAAGCAATGACGCCGACGCGAGTATTACTGGTGGACAGTACTTCTATACCGCGAATCTAGACGATGGATGGCAAATTCAAGCGCAACCAACTTGGAGCTATAATCACGAAGCGAGCAGTGGAAATAAATTGTCATTCCCTATTGGTATTGGGTTCGCTAAGACGACTCTCATTGGTGGCAAACCCATCAAGTTTGGTCTTCAATACTGGAACTACATTGAAAGCCCTGACGCGTTTGGGATAGAGCATCAACTTCGACTGGTCATCACACCTGTTGTTGCTCTTCCTTGGTGATAACAGGTCGCAGGATAAAATTAGAGTAAGCGTGTCATGAACAC
>NZ_JBFRUJ010000096.1:680-1321 GCF_041474575.1 Vibrio sp. 10N.222.51.C5 | reverse complement strand
TTTTCCGGATTGGTATAATAGAGAGAGCACGTTAGTGCTCTTTTTTGTTTTTCTAAATAGCAGATATGAAAAAGCCCGCTGATTTCTCAGCGGGCTTTTCAATGGTGGTGGAGGGATAGGGATTTGAACCCTAGAACCGCTATTAACGGTTGCCGGTTTTCAAGACCGGTGCTTTCGACCACTCAGCCATCCCTCCAACAAATTGTCATCAACAGATTAGTACACTGCAGATGTGGTTACATGTATATACAGGTAACGATGTTTAAAGCCTGGCGATGTCCTACTCTCACATGGGGAAACCCCACACTACCATCGGCGCTATTGTGTTTCACTTCTGAGTTCGGCATGGAATCAGGTGGGTCCACAATGCTATGGTCGCCAAGCAAATTTTGCTTTTACTTTCAGTTTTTTAAAAACTGAAGGCAAAATAATCTGGAAAGCTTATCTAAAAGTTATTTCTCTTCAAACGCATTCAAGGTCTGGTACATCTTGAGTCCACAAAACCCCTTGGGTGTTGTATGGTTAAGCCTCACGGGCAATTAGTACAGGTTAGCTCAATGCCTCGCAGCACTTACACACCCTGCCTATCAACGTCGTAGTCTACGACAACCCTTTAGGACGCTTATAGCGTCAGGGAAAAC
>NZ_JBFRUJ010000096.1:0-228 GCF_041474575.1 Vibrio sp. 10N.222.51.C5 | reverse complement strand
CCCCACACTACCATCGGCGCTATTGTGTTTCACTTCTGAGTTCGGCATGGAATCAGGTGGGTCCACAATGCTATGGTCGCCAAGCAAATTTTAAAATTCGGAAAACTGATTTAAAAGTATCTCTTCAAACTCATTCAAGCGTTTGGTATTTCTTTGAGTCCACAAAACCCCTTGGGTGTTGTATGGTTAAGCCTCACGGGCAATTAGTACAGGTTAGCTCAATGCCTC
>NZ_JBFRUJ010000095.1:0-227 GCF_041474575.1 Vibrio sp. 10N.222.51.C5 | reverse complement strand
CCCCACACTACCATCGGCGCTATTGTGTTTCACTTCTGAGTTCGGCATGGAATCAGGTGGGTCCACAATGCTATGGTCGCCAAGCAAATTTTAAAATTCGGAAAACTGTATTTAAAAGTCTCTTCAAACTCATTCAAGCGTTTGGTATTTCTTTGAGTCCACAAAACCCCTTGGGTGTTGTATGGTTAAGCCTCACGGGCAATTAGTACAGGTTAGCTCAATGCCTC
>NZ_JBFRUJ010000094.1:0-387 GCF_041474575.1 Vibrio sp. 10N.222.51.C5 | reverse complement strand
ACATCGCCAGGCTTTAAATTCGACTTTGTCTATTAAATAGACAAGTCACCATAGAGTTCTAAGTTTTCTTAGTATTTTATGTTGACTTTCAAAGTGGAAAGCGTATTATACGCGTCCTGCTTAAGTGCTAAGGCACTGAAAGCAAAGCTCTTTAACAATTTAAACCTATCAATCTGTGTGGGCACTCGTTGATGAATATCAAAACGTTTTATCGTTAGATAAAACAGATTCTTCGGAATCAAAATTGATTTCAATGAACTGAGTGACCAATACGTTTAACTACTTGTAGTTATTCGGCACAGTCAATTCATTACCATTCTGTTGGAATGGTAATAGCTTTAAAATTACACTCTTTATTTATAAAGAATAGTTTTGAAGTCAGTATTC
>NZ_JBFRUJ010000093.1:0-387 GCF_041474575.1 Vibrio sp. 10N.222.51.C5 | reverse complement strand
AGGACATCGCCAGGCTTTAATTTCGACTTTGTCTACAAAGTAGACAAGTCACCATAGAGTTCTAAGTTTTCTTAGTATTTTATGTTGACTTTCAAAGTAGAAAGCGTATTATACGCGTCCTGCTTGAGTGCTAAGGCACTGAAAGCAAAGCTCTTTAACAATTTAAACCTATCAATCTGTGTGGGCACTCGTTGATGAATATCAAAACGTTATTACTTAGGTAGTAACAGTTACTTCGGAATCAAAATTGATTTCAATGAACTGAGTGACCAATACGAATAACTACTTTCTCTTGTAGAAAGAAGGTATTTGGCACAGTCAATTCATTATCATTCTGTTGGAATGGTAATAGCTTTAGAATTACATAGTAGTTTTGAAGTCAGTATT
>NZ_JBFRUJ010000092.1:0-965 GCF_041474575.1 Vibrio sp. 10N.222.51.C5 | reverse complement strand
AAGATTTTAGCTACAACACCAGCACCAACTGTACGGCCACCTTCGCGGATTGCGAAACGTAGACCTTCGTCCATTGCGATTGGAGCGATTAGCTCAACAGTCATTTGAACGTTGTCACCTGGCATTACCATTTCTACGCCTTCTGGTAGAGTGATGTCGCCTGTTACGTCAGTTGTACGGAAGTAGAACTGTGGACGGTAACCTTTGAAGAAAGGAGTGTGACGGCCGCCTTCGTCTTTAGAAAGTACGTATACTTCAGACTCAAACTTAGTGTGTGGGTTGATAGAACCTTTCGCAGAAAGTACTTGACCACGTTCAACGTCATCACGCTTAGTACCACGTAGAAGTGCACCAACGTTCTCACCTGCACGACCTTCGTCAAGCAGTTTACGGAACATTTCAACACCAGTACAAGTAGTAAGAGTAGTCTCTTTGATACCAACGATTTCTACTTCGTCACCTACACGTAGGATACCGCGCTCGATACGACCAGTTACAACAGTACCACGACCTTGAATTGAGAATACATCTTCAATTGGTAGTAGGAACGGTTGGTCAACTGCACGCTCTGGCTCAGGAATGTAAGAATCTAGTGCTTCTGCAAGCTCAACGATCTTGTCTTCCCACTGCTTCTCGCCGTTTAGTGCGCCAAGTGCAGAACCTTGGATAACTGGTAGGTCATCACCTGGGAAGTCGTATTCAGAAAGAAGTTCACGAACTTCCATCTCAACTAGCTCAAGTAGCTCTTCGTCATCTACCATGTCACATTTGTTCATGAATACGATGATGTAAGGGATACCAACTTGACGACCAAGTAGGATGTGCTCACGAGTTTGAGGCATAGGGCCGTCAGTCGCAGCAACAACTAGGATACCGCCGTCCATTTGTGCAGCACCAGTGATCATGTTTTTAACATAATCCGCGTGTCCTGGACAGTCTACGTGTGCGTAGTGACGTGCTGGAGT
>NZ_JBFRUJ010000091.1:0-1390 GCF_041474575.1 Vibrio sp. 10N.222.51.C5 | reverse complement strand
CATAGACAGGATCTTAAGAGCTAACTTGTTTATTTAGATAGAAAAAAGGCTTCATTTATGATCAGATAATCGTCGCCAAACAAACTACCTACATCAATAGTGAAGCCGATGACGATTATCTCCTTACAGAAGCAATTTAAGCAATTCTTTAATGCTGACACCCTCCAAAAAATGGCGAAAAGTACAGGCCTGATGAAACGGTGTCGGGCGATATTACCCGAGCAGCTAGTCATTAGCTTAGTGGCCGCGTTAAGCAAAGGAAACTGCACTTCCATTGCGGATTTACTGCGACAATTCAATGGGATGTGCTTGAGCCCTGAAGGTGCCGTGGCATACAAGCCTTACCATAACCAGTTGAGGAAAAATGAGTTTCCTAATTTCATGCGGCAACTTGTTATGCGAGCAATAGCTCAATTTGCTCGCCAGCAGAATGTCGGTCTACCAAATAAGCTCGACACCTTTGATGATGTACTGCTTCAAGATGGCAGCTCTTTCCACATCCATCGTGACCTGGCGGATGTTTATCCGAGTCGATTTAAACGTAACCCTGCAGCGGTTGAATGTCATATGACAATGTCGTTGAAAAGCTTTTCTCCAGTCGCGATGAACATCAGCGCTGATACGGCATCAGAAAGAGATTTTTTACCTGAGCCCAAAACGATGAACAACAAATTGCTGTTAGCTGACGCAGGGTATCCTGATTTCCACTTCTTTCGAGAGCTTGAACAGCATGGCGGATTCTATATTGTCCGAGGTGCTAAGTCTCTGAACCCTATGATTATTGAGGCAAGGAACGGCAAGGGGCGACTGCTGCCTAAGCTAGAAGGGAAGAAGCTGAAAGACATTACTCGAGGTACCAACCGTTCGCAGGTCCTTGACCTAAAAGTCCGTCGAGGTAAACAAGAGTTTAGAGTCGTGCGACGATGGTTTGCTGAAGAAAAACGATTCTGCATTTGGATAACTAACTTACCTTCAGACACCTTTACTGCCGATGACATCATGGCGATCTACCGCTGTCGATGGCAGGTGGAACTGCTTTTTAAAGAGTTAAAGTCTCACACCAACTGGCAACGATTTGTCACCGCACAAAAGGCCATCGTTGATGGGCTCATCTGGGCCAGTTTACTTGCGCTGATCATTAGGCGTAGTATTGCGCTTCAGATAATGCCATCGGTCTCATTGTTTAAAGCGGCAAAAAATGTGGATGTCTGGCTGTTACCAATATTTGAATGTATCAGTCACGGCGCATGGTCAGAAATCAGCAATAAAATCGAATGGGCTACCAGTTATATATCAAGGAACGCTCAAAAGTCCGCGCAGAGGAAGTCTAAAGAAAACATTACGTTAGACGGAATTTACGCTGAGCTTAGTGCTTAAGGTTCTGTCTATG
>NZ_JBFRUJ010000090.1:0-638 GCF_041474575.1 Vibrio sp. 10N.222.51.C5 | reverse complement strand
AGATGAAGAACTCCCAAGTTATTCGAAGTTTGTTTCTACTTTTAAAGTAGAGATGAATTGCAGTGTCCCGTTCGTCTAGAGGCCTAGGACACCGCCCTTTCACGGCGGTAACAGGGGTTCGACTCCCCTACGGGATACCACTTCCTTCAAGAAGTAAAAAGGGTCGTTAGCTCAGTTGGTAGAGCAGTTGACTTTTAATCAATTGGTCGCAGGTTCGAATCCTGCACGACCCACCATTTCCTCCCAAGGAAATAAAATTTGGGGCGATTAGCTCAGTTGGGAGAGCACCTGCCTTACAAGCAGGGGGTCACTGGTTCGAGCCCGGTATCGCCCACCATTTCCTCCCAAGGAAATAAAAATATGGGGCTATAGCTCAGCTGGGAGAGCGCCTGCCTTGCACGCAGGAGGTCTGCGGTTCGATCCCGCATAGCTCCACCATCTTTCTCCATGAAGGAATCAAAACTATCATGGGCGATTAGCTCAGTTGGGAGAGCACCTGCCTTACAAGCAGGGGGTCACTGGTTCGAGCCCGGTATCGCCCACCATCTTTAAGCACACTTTTCTTAGTAATAGAAAACTGAGTGTATTTAAAAATGGTTTTGAAAGTTTAATGCTTTAAAAACTCTTGCTCTTTAACA
>NZ_JBFRUJ010000089.1:0-453 GCF_041474575.1 Vibrio sp. 10N.222.51.C5 | reverse complement strand
AGATGAAGAACTCCCAAGTTCTTCGAAGTTTGTTTCTACTTTTAAAGTAGAGATGAATTGCAGTGTCCCGTTCGTCTAGAGGCCTAGGACACCGCCCTTTCACGGCGGTAACAGGGGTTCGACTCCCCTACGGGATACCATTGGGTCGTTAGCTCAGTTGGTAGAGCAGTTGACTTTTAATCAATTGGTCGCAGGTTCGAATCCTGCACGACCCACCATTCTTTCTCCACGAAGGAATTAAAACTATCGTGGGCGATTAGCTCAGTTGGGAGAGCACCTGCCTTACAAGCAGGGGGTCACTGGTTCGAGCCCGGTATCGCCCACCATTCTCTAAATATTCTTGGAAGTTAAATCTCCAAACCACTTCTTATGTCGCTGGTTGGATTTTTCGACTGTGAGAGTCTTTAGAAAATGAACTTCACAAGAAGTCTCATTGCTCTTTAACAATTTGGA
>NZ_JBFRUJ010000088.1:0-5218 GCF_041474575.1 Vibrio sp. 10N.222.51.C5 | reverse complement strand
TAGGATCAATAAGGATAAATGTTTCGCCAGATTCAATGAGAAAAGTTGCGCTACGTAGGTGGTGGATCTTCATAATGCCTCTCTAAACTCACTAACAAGTCATGTTCTCTATACGATTTAGTATGCTACTTTCCGACTTCTTATGATACTGTCTTGAAAGTCAACGTTCGCGCAAATCGAGACACTCATGAACAAATCAAGCGAGTTAATTAAAATTACTATGATAGCCTTTGAAGGCATCAGTGCTTTTCATCTCTCTGTGCCCTGTCTGGTGTTTCGAGATATCTTTTTCGGTCAGCCGGTTCGGTTTAACTTGAGGATCTGTAGCGAAAACAGCTTGCGGTTTGAAACAAGCTCTGGATTTGGTGTGGTGGTCGATAGCGATCTAAGTGCTACCCAAGAAGCCGATATTATAATTATTCCAAGCTGGCCAAATGACCTGCCAGAGCCAAGTGAGCGACTTCTAGAGGCGTTAATAGATCATCATGATAAAGGGAAGTTGCTGGTAGGGCTCTGCCTTGGTTCTTATGTTCTCGCGTGTGCTGGCGTTCTCGATGGCAAACGAGCCACAAGCCACTGGGCATTTACCGAACAATTTCAGCAGCAATTTCCTAAGGTGAATTTTGACCCAAACCCTCTATTTGTTGAACATGAGACTATCATCACCTCTGCTGGAGTAGCAGCTTCACTCGATTGCTGTCTGCACATAGTGCGCCGTTTGTGTGGTAGTGAGCTTGCGAATGATCTCGCTCGTAAGATGGTGACTGCACCATCTCGTAATGGTGGGCAGCAACAATACATACCAGCACCAGTCAACATAAAACCCCTCACAGAGACAAGTATTAACCTTGTGATTGAGCAGGTTGAGCAGAGTCTCAATCAGTCTCATTCACTAGATGAACTCGCTGAGCGCTGTGCGATGAGTAAACGTACCTTTACACGCCAGTTTAAATCCACCTATGGTTGTACATTTGGTGAATGGCTGCAAAATCGACGTTTGGTGTTTAGCCAACGTCTATTAGAAACCACGAAACTATCGATACCTCAAATTGCAGAGCAAGCGGGTTTTGGCTCTGACAGTGTATTTAGAAAGCACTTTAAATCTGCTTTTCATGTATCGCCGGTTCAGTGGCGCACGACTTTCAAGCAATAGAACTCATTTCATTGAGGGCATTTTTGCGTTACATGCTACCGCCAGCATACCTTTGGGCAGAAATGAGTTTCGGAAAAGTAAACATTAGCAAATCATGAATAACTACAGGTATGGCAAAGAGGAAAAAGTTTCAACGGTGTCTCCAATTGCTTTATTGAAATACTAGTACCTGATCCCGTACTGGAATCAGGTGATTGTTATGAGAGACAAAAGACAAGACATGACCCTATTGTTTCTAATGCTGAGTCACAAGCAGTTTTTTTCCATGCTCGATTAATCATTATCAGCATTACTGATAACTTAAGCGCGTTGCAGCAAATCGGTTAAGTAAAGTGTGCATGATGTAACACAGTAATAAAGTCGCTACGATGGCAACCAAAATACTGCTAATACGGTAAAGTGCACTATATATCAGATCGCTACCTGGGGTGAGGTATTGGCCAAATAAAATCCCTAGCGTGGTCATCGCTCCAAAGCCAACCCCAGCGCCGACGTTTTCTTTGACGTGTACTTGGCTAAATAGCATTAACCCAAACCATAAAACCGGCACGACTAAGATCAACAGCCCTGACCAATCATAAAGAAACAACTGGGCTAACACACCGAATGTCACTCCAAGAAAGGTACCTATCGCACGTTTAAGGGCATAATTTAATACCCCAGTAAAATGCATCGGATAAAGTAATAAAATTGTGGCAGCTTGCGCCGACATAGAGTCTTGCAGATTAAATATCTGGAACACGACAAAAGATGCTGTGGCGATAGTTGCCCCCAGTAATACTTCATGTCGCATTCGATTTACTGATTTTGCTGGTGGTTTTTGCAATTTTCTGGGTTCAACATCAGGGATTAACGAGACCATGATATAGGCGATAATGATTGCCAGTATTGTGGCGCCGAGATTAGCGCCGATGAGACCGTTTAGATCAGTATCAGGGTAACTGGCAAAATTAAGCATGATGCTCAGATTAAGTAAACTATTGGCACCATAAAGAAAAAAACTGCCGCGGGTCATGGCGGTAAAAAAGCCAACAAACACCCCAAAAATAATCAGGGTCATTAAGACTGGATGGCCACCAAATAAACCACCGATAACGCCTACCACTAATCCAGCTGTGACAGAAGACGCCAACACCTGCCGCGCGACATGGGCGGTGAACACAGGTGCTAGCCCTAGCAATACCATAGGGGTAACAGTATAAAACACCCCGTTACTAAAGCCGAACAGTTTGCACACAGTAAAGCCAATCGTGCCAGCAGTGGCAATACGTAGACATTGACGTAAATCATTGGCTGTCATGGGATTAAATCTTAGTAACATGATTGTTGCCTTGTGTCGCTGTAATATATTTAAAATAGCGCATCTATCAAATGTATGATGTTAATAGATATAGTGCAGCATACTGATGGCTTTAATCTGCCCATGAGCTAATAAGTTCAGCAAACTATTTTCTGGCATTATCTGCACCGTCGCCCGTGCCCCCGTTGGCAATGTTCTCATGACTTCGTCATTATCTAATTGTAAATGCAATCTCATTCTTTGGGCGTCACGGACCCAGCGATCAGATTGTTGCGGAGTCGCTAAACTGCCATTGGCATCGAACTGTCCGGCGCTAACCCCAGCATCAATACTGCTGACGTGGGCGCGATATAAACGGCCTGGTTCACCGTCAAACGCAACAAGGGCTTTAGATGAAATTGAGACATCTCGTAATGCCTTTTCTCTAAAATCAGCAATAATATCCACATCATCAGAAACAAGAGCCAGCAGTGGCTGGCCAATGGCCGCAAAGCCGCCGACCATGATTTGCAAGTTAGTAACTGTGCCGTCTTGATCCGCATGAACTTGGGTATAAGACAGGTTTAATTTGGCTTGGGCTAAGCGATTTTCGGCCTGACGTACTTTTAAGTTATTGTTACCGTAAACACCGCGGCTCACTTCTAATTGCTTTAAACGGGCTTGGGTTGCCAGCAAATTTGCTTCAGCCGCAGCGGCATCGCTGTCAGCTTGATCGCGTTGCTGTTGGGATACGCCATTAGTTTTGTACAGTGCTTCAAGACGCTTTGCTTCGCTGCGTTTTTGTTGTGATGTGGTTTGGCTGGCATTGACATCAGCTTGCGCCGCTAACAAAGAGGCATCTAGCTCAGCGTTATCTTGCTGGACTTGCTCTAAAGCCAACTGCGCTTCATCTACCGCTAACTTATACGGTCTAGGATCTACTTCAAACAGTAATTCACCCTTGCTAACAACTTGGTTATTAGTGACAGCAATAGTTTTAATGCGGCCATTAACTTGTGGGGTAACCTTAGTCACAACCCGAGTTGCCATAGCCTGCGGCGTTAATGGCATAGTCGCATCAGCAAACATAAAGTAACCAAATACCAGCATAAAGCCTGCTAAGGCAATTTTTGTTAGCCGCGAAAATTGTTGATCTGGTGTCATATTTGTATTCACTTACTTGTCTGTCATTTTAGCTAATTTGGTTAACGCATTATTACCAATCAGATTAATTACTCTTTCAAACTCAGTAAGTTCTTCAGCGTTTATGCCTAAGAGCAATTGGCTACGGATATTGATAATTGTTACTTCAACTTTCGTTATTAAATCGAGTCCAGCAGGAGTCAAATTGACAAGTCTGGCGCGTTTATCATGGGGGCAACAGTGGCGTTCAATGAGCCCTTGCTGTTCTAATTGGGCTAAGGTGCGCATTAAAGAGGCCAGTTCAATTTCTAAGGCATTGGCTAATACTTTTTGACTGAGGTTGTCGCCTAATCGCCACAGTTTCCATAAGGCTGTCCAGCGTGGGTAAGTTAACTCTAAAGGGGCAAGTTCAATGTCAACAGCGGTGCGCCATAAGCGATGCAGACGCCCCAATTGTTCTGCCAGTGATAGCTCTTTCATATGGTCGAATTCTTTTTGCATCATGGTTCCCATTTACCTAGCGTGCTAACTATTATACTTGGTTAGCACGCTAAGTAAATTATTTTATACTATCAAAATCGCCTCATAAGCCTAAATCCCCTTAAAGTAATGAAAAAAAAGAATAAAAATGGAAGTGAAATAGGACATCCGATCTTTTACCAATAAATTTTAACCCAGCCAAGGCTTTGTTTCCTAAATCAGGGAACTAATGCTTAAAGCTACGATCAGATCATCTAAGTTCACTCACATACTTAGAGCAATGCCAAAGCCTCGCTACAGAACAACTAACTGGAAACAATATAACCAAGCCCTAATCAATCGTGGTTCACTGACATTCTGGATTGATGAGGAAGCGATTCAACAGTGGAAGCAACTCAAGCAAGGTAAACGAGGTCGACCTCGATTGTTTAGTGACTTAGCCATTACGACCGCCCTCATGGTTAAACGAGTATTCGCGATGCCGTTGAGAGCGTTACAAGGATTCATCGATTCTGTTTTCAAACTCGCTCAACTCCCGTTGTCATGTCCTCATTATTCATGCATCAGTAAACGAGCCAAAACGGTTAATGTGTCATTCAAGACAAAGACCCGAGGCGCAATACAGCATTTAGCCATTGATGCAACAGGGCTAAAGGTCTACGGTGAAGGTGAATGGAAAGTAAAAAAACATGGTACTGACGGGAAGCGTCGAGTTTGGCGTAAGCTCCATTTAGCCGTAGACACTGGCACTCATGAAATCATTGCGGCTGAGTTAAGTTTATCGAATGTCACTGACGGTGAAGCTCTTCCTAATTTACTGAATCAAACTCGTCGTAGAATCAATGAGATATCTGGTGATGGAGCTTACGATACAAGACAATGCTACGAAGCAATACGTATTAAACAAGCTGTTCCACTTATTCCACCGAGAGAAGGTGCTGCTTTTTGGTTACGAGGTCACCCCCGTAATCTGGCGGTAGCTTGCCAGAAATTATACGGCTCAAATAAACATTGGAAAAAGAAGTACGGTTACCATAAACGGTCACTTTCAGAGACGGCTATGTTCCGTGTAAAGACACTGTTTGGTGGGCGATTAAGTTTAAGAAACTATAATGCTCAGGTTGGTGAAACCTACGCCATGATTAAAGCGTTGAATAAGCTCA
>NZ_JBFRUJ010000087.1:0-389 GCF_041474575.1 Vibrio sp. 10N.222.51.C5 | reverse complement strand
ATTTTCCGGATTGGTATCACATTGAGTGGTGTGATCGGAATATCCGGTATATTGGAATTTCGAAAACAGAAAACCACCGTTAACCCGATCAAAGTCGAAACCGCTTTAGCCGTCGTGGACAGTGGAATTTTTGGCTACACGCGAAACCCAATGTACTTAGGGTTGTTCATCCTGCTATTTTGCTTTGGCTACTTCTTCCAGAATATCTTCAGTGTACTACTTAGCTTTGGCTTCGTAATCTACATGAATTACTTCCAAATCAAACCCGAAGAGCGAGCACTAGAACAATTATTCGGCGCAGAATATGTTGATTACAAACAAAAGGTTAGACGCTGGATTTAGTGATGATTTGAGTGCTGGCTTAGTAATCTGTCTCGTCCTAAAATACG
>NZ_JBFRUJ010000086.1:0-1700 GCF_041474575.1 Vibrio sp. 10N.222.51.C5 | reverse complement strand
GTCCAACCTTGTTGATATTGTGTGTGGTTGGAAAATTGTACCGTATGGATAGGCCATACTTCGAGTCCCATACGTTGCATAGGAAAAACGGCAGAGCTATTGCCAGCATGGCCAAAGACCACATGAGACTGAATTGAAATTACACCTTTCAAACCGTCACTCCTCTTCTGAATATAGTTTTTGATGTCTTGAGTAAATTTTAAAGTCAAAGTACTGAACTTTGGTAATCCCCTTTGATGGGGAAGATCCATCAAGACATGAAATGTAAGAATGTCTCTATAACGATTAGGTTTGAGAGATCGATAAAGAACGCACCAATTAACGGCACGATAAAATACGCTTGTGGCGATGGGCCGTAGTAACCCGTGATACCATTCATATTGAGCATGGCTGTCGGTGTCGCACCCAAACCAAAGCCCGCATGACCACTTGCCATCACCGCGGCATCATAATTTTTACCGAGTAGCTTATAGGTAACGGACGTAACAAACACAATAGTAAACAATGTTTGAATCGTTAGGATAACCACCAGCGACAACGCCATATCAAACAGCTGCCAAAGTTTGATTTCAAGCAATGCCATAGATAAGAAGACACTTAGGGCAATTGAGCTTAAACGTGCCACTTCGACCATCGCAATCTTGGCAGGTTTGCTCTCGCTAAATAGTGTTGAGAATAGTGCACCAACAAATAACGCATAGACGAAATTTGGCACCATGTTCAGCCAATGCACATCGAGCACAAGCACTAAACTATGTAGCATTTGGCTGAGCTCAACACAGCATGCTAAAAGAACAACGCTTCCGATGCCATGTAGTACATTGCCCTTAGTCGGCATGTGATGGGCCTTTTTGTGTTCCACATCTGCTGCATGTACGTTCGGTGTTGAAAGTTGATTTTTTTCAACCAAATACGTGCCTAAAGGCGCTCCGATAATACCGCCAATCACAAGACCAAAAGTGGCACAGGCCATCGCGATTTCGAGTGCATTATCGACACCAAAATGGTCATGAAACATCGACGCCCATGCAGCACCTGTACCATGCCCACCTGATAGGGTGATAGAGCCCGTCATCAGTCCTAGCTTAGGATCCAGCCCTAAGAACGAGGCTGCAGCGACACCAATAGCGTCCTGAAAAATAATATAAACAACGGCGATTCCGAGAAAGACAACGAACAAGCGTCCACCTTGGAATAGCTGCTTGATATTTGCGCTTAAACCAATGCCTGCGAAAAACATCAGCATCAACGTCTCTTTATAAGGAAGTTCAAATTCGAACTCCATTCCCATGCGATATAAGCAAGTAGTAATTAAGGCTGCGATGCACCCACCAATCACCGGCCCTGGGATATGATATTTACTTAATATTGGTGTGTGTTTTTTGGTTACCTCACCAAACAACAACATCAAGAGTGCCAAAATGGCAGATTCAACGGCATTTACAGAAATTACATTCATTATCACGACCTAAACAACCGAATAAAAAAGCCCCGACTTGACGGGGCTTATATTTTCTAGCAACTACGAATTACGCAGAGAACTCTTGGAAGTACTCATCCAACACAGTGCGTGTTGCACGGCCAATTAGCTCGTACTCGTGGTGAGTAAGGTTCGCTAGTGATACGCGTACTGAGGCGTGTACTGTGTCGAAACCTTTACCAGGTAGTAAGATGACGCCAGTTTCGTGAGCAAGACGGAA
>NZ_JBFRUJ010000085.1:0-251 GCF_041474575.1 Vibrio sp. 10N.222.51.C5 | reverse complement strand
CAATACCAAAGCTCTTTGAGTTGTGCCCCGAGTATATAAGTGGTCATTAAGTCCTTATTGATATTCAATATTTCTGTAAGATAGCTGTCTTGCCGTGGATTTAAGTTGCCTCTATTTTTCAACAACACCCAGCGTGAGCGCTTGACCCATTGCCTCGCTTTTTTATCTTGCTTGAGTTTGTTGGCTTGGTCGACTCTGACTCTATCCATTACCTCACGACCGAACTTAGCAACAACATGGAATAAGTCGTA
>NZ_JBFRUJ010000084.1:0-18199 GCF_041474575.1 Vibrio sp. 10N.222.51.C5 | reverse complement strand
ATGATCTTGCCCTGGGGTATTCCCTTTATGAATCAAACTCAGATTGTGAATTGATTAACAAAGGAAAGAGTTTACCGTTTGGAGGAGTAAAGGTTTATGGCAAGCATTTTCGATATGTCAGAATAAAAGCTAACGCTGAAAGCATTTTAGCATCCAAAGTGGTCTCAGATATTGTTCCATTCACGAGTGAATACATACAGAGCCTATTAGACAATCACTCGTAATTACCGCCTAAGCTCTTGTATCCTTAGCTCTAATCAAATAGAAATATAAAGGCCTTTGGCTATTTGGATGGCACACTTTCATATTGACACTCAAATTGGAAACTGAACTCGATAAATAATAAAAACCCATTAAATCAAACACTTAAAACTGGCACGTAACTTGATTGAATATCTAGACCTTCCATCACAAGGATGTAGATATGAGAATTACAACGTTAAGTTTGCTATTAAGTGCCCCTCTAGTCGCCAACGCAGCGCCATTCGATACCTGCCCTAGTCAAGCATACCTCTTTCAGTCGAAACCCGTTGAAGTTTGGGGTGTAAACCTAGTAACAGGTTCAACCACTCTGTTGGAAGACGATACGGGTATGAATGCCAATATCAATGGTGTCGGTTTCGACTTTCAAGACAGATATATTTATGGCTATGACACCACCAACAAACGTTTAGTGCGTCTTGGTCAAGACTTCCAAGCAGAAGTTATCAATACCAGTGGCTTACCAACCGATCACACTTTCTATGTCGGCGACGTCTATGACCATGTTTACTACTTGTATCGTACAGGTAAGGGACTATTTACTGTTGACCTCTCTCCTTTAGACTCTGATCCGAATGCGACCGTCACGGTCAACAAAATCGCAGGCAGCCCTGCAACTGTAAAACTGACTGATTTTGCTTTCCATCCAAGTGATGGCTCTTTATATGGTATCGACAATAACTCGGGTGGCTTGTACAGCTTCAACCCAACTACAGGTGCAGAAACCTATATTGGTGATACCGGAGAAACAGGGACGTTTGGCGCAGGTTATTTTGATGTAAACGGCTACTATTACGTATCTCGAAATCAAGACGGTAAGATCTACCGTATCAACCTATCCCCAGATAACGCTGCAAACATCGCTGCAGGTGTCGTTCCTGCTGTAGAGTTCGTATCGAATGGCCCTTCTTCGAATCAAAATGATGGTGCTCGCTGTGCGAATGCGCCTGTCGTAGATGAAGATTCCAACATCGACTTCGGTGACGCTCCAGATACCTATCTAACGTTATTAGCAAGTAACGGTCCTCGACATGAACTAGATGGCGTGACTTGGTTAGGTACAGACGCGCCCGACGCCGATCTTGACGGCTACGTAACACCGCAATCGGATGAAAGCGTGGGTATTGATGATGAGTGGGCGAACGGTGGTATCGGTTTTGTAACCGCACTTGAAGCTGGTCTTGATTCAAAAGTGGTGATTGAGGCTTCAACAACCGGTTACCTTTCGGCTTGGATAGATTGGAACCAAGATGGCAGTTTCGATGGCGCCAACGAGCAAGTATTTACCGATTACCTGTTAGATGCGGGTGAAAACGATCTGTTCCTAAATGTCGATATCAACGCTCTGACCGGTACGACGTGGGCTCGCTTTAGATTCAGTCAACAAACCAACCTAAGTTACTTTGGCGGTTCAACCTCTGGTGAGGTGGTCGATATTCAAGTCGATGTTCTTAACGATGGTGCCGCTGCTCGTTACTTCCCAAGTGCTTCTGGTTACGCAACGCTCGCGTACGAAGATAACTGGCCTTATAAAGCTGACTACGACATGAACGATGCTGTTCTTATGTATCGTATTACTGAGATCCTTAAAGATGGAAAAGTCGTTAAATCCACCATCGACGGCCGCCTGGCTGCTGTCGGGGCATCGTACAGAAATGGTTTTGCTGTTCGACTTCCTAACCTCGACCCGAGCTTGGTGAGTAGTGGTAGCTCTTACATGAAACACAACGGTGTATTCACTGACCTTGACCTAGAAGATGGACGTAGCGAAGCAATCTTTGTTATCGCCAATGACCTGACAGAAAAAATCAGCACTGGCTGTACCTTCTACCGCACCAGTAATGGATGTAAAGAGGATGAGCAGTTCTCATTCCAAATTGGTATTACTTTAGCCGGTGACGGTGTGAGTACTGGCAGTTGGACCGATATGCCTTACGACCCGTTCATTTTTGCAACGCCTGGGTATTATCACGGTGAAAACCTACCTCTACATCCAGGGCGCAGCTGGGAGGTTCACTTGCCAGACCAAGCTCCAACCGAGGCATTTGATACCACTAACCTCTTTGAAGCTGGATTAGGCGTCGATGACAGTAATCCATCAACAGGTAAATACTTCAAAACAGTAGAAAACCACCCTTGGGCACTAATAGTGACTTCGGATGACGAATGGGAGTGGCCTTTAGAGTACGTCGATATTGTTACCGCTTACCCAGGGTTTAAAGAATACGCAGAATCCGGCGGTGAAACGAACCAAACATGGTACCAATCACCTGCAGACAACCAACGTTACGAACCATAAGGAGAGACGTTATGACTATTCACACTAAACAATATCGAGACAATCATTGCGTTGATTCAAGTCGCAATCTCTTTGAGGAAAAACGTATGTCTGTACAAAGCACTTGGAACATCAAGAAGTCACTAGCCGTTATTTTAGCTGCAGCGCCATTAGTATTAGCCGGCTGTGGAGGCGGCGGCGGTGGGGGCGGAAGTACATCTACGGCATCACCATCTACACCCTCGACACCTGCAACTCCGTCGAATCCGGTAACAGCAACGACTCCGGTAACAGCAACGCCTTCGCCGTCTCCCGCGACAAGTGCGGTAGCAGCGCAGAGCTATACGATGAGTGATTTGGTGGTACCTGATGGATTTGACTACAACTCTGTTGAACAGTTTGATCTCAACATTGACATCAGCAGCATTTCGACAGACCGCTCTTTTGTGACCGTTTATAGCCGCTTTAGTACAAGAGATGACTCAACCTTGAAGCCGGATTACTCCAGCAAGGTCATTGCGGGCCCACTAGATAACGGTGTGTTCGCCTCCAACTTTGCAGCACCAGTAAACCATGACGCACTCTTGATAGAGATTTGGTTTTACGATGGTCAACCTCCATTACAACAAGTGGTTTCTAGCGGCGACTCTCAGATTGTCTGGCAGTAAATTGTTTAACAGCAGGTAACTTGTCGTTAGCGAGATCTCTGACGAAACAGAGTCAAAATGGATTGTTTGTAAGTAGGAAGTGAGCAGAAATGCTCACTTTTTTATTTTCGTCGAAGAGCAGTTAATTCAGCTTTCTTAGCGAGTAGCATTCACTTTACCACCAACCTCACTTATATTTTCAACATAACCTTCAAAGACTTACTCTCATGAAACAGTTAAAAATAGGTCTATTTATCTTAATGTGTGGCGTAGGCGTGTTAGTTGCCCTTGCCTATTTCCCGCTAACATCAGAGACGGGGCAACGTATTCAAGCCAAAGTAATTTCGAACACGCTTACTCAATCCTTAGATGGGCACAGGCGTTATCTGACTGTTCAGACAAAAGATAATGACGTATTTCGGCTCTCTATTGCTCCTACCACAGACTGCCCTATTGATTCTGTGGTCGCGCTTGATACATTAAACAATCAAATAACCGGACAAAGCAGTTATCAGTTCATCCACTGTCGAGCTGCACAGTAGCCATCGATGCAACAACGGTATTCGTAAAGCAACTGTATTCGCAAAAGCAACAGTAATCGCTCTACCACTGTATTCGCTAAAACAGTAAGAATCGCTAAAACAACAAGAATGGATATAACAATAATGAATCAGCCACTCATCTCACCACAACAACTTCAACAACGTTTGCTAGCAGAAGACAATATCATCATCCTCGACGCCAGCATCGAGTTTCAAATTCCAAGCGAGTCAGAAAAGATCAAAGGACAAATGATTCCTGGTGCTATTCGTTTTGACTACGACAAAGACTTTTGTAACAAGCACACTCTGCTTCCTCACATGTTTCCGAGCGAAAAACACTTCAACACTCGCGCAAAAGAAATTGGCATCAATCAAGACAGTACGATTGTGGTTTACGATAACTCCGGAACCTTCGCTTCTCCTCGTGCGTGGTGGATGTTTATGGCAATGGGACACAACGACGTATTCATCTTAGATGGCGGTTTGCCAGCTTGGATCGAAGCCGGTTACGCGACCGAGACTGACTATCGCACCGAAGTAAAAGCGGGCAATTTTAAAGGCCATATTCAAGACAACTACTTTGTCAGTGCTCAGCAGATTGAAGGTTACTCAACTGACAAGAGTGCAAACATTGTAGATGCTCGTTCTCAAGCTCGTTTCGATTCAGAAGTTCCTGAACCACGTGAAGGCTTGCGTAGTGGCCATATACCGAATTCTATTTGCCTACCATTTGCCCAAGTACTCAAAAACGGCAAGTTAAAGTCCCAAGAAGAGCTTATTGATATCTTTTCAACGCTAGAATTAACGCCTTCTCAACCTATGTTCTTTAGCTGTGGCTCTGGCGTAACAGCTTGCATCATATTATTAGCCGCTAAACTCGCTGGCTATAACGGTGAAATGGGTGTTTACGATGGTTCATGGACGGAATGGGGTGCTAACGACAAACTCCCTATCGCCGTGACTAAAAAGTAATTCAACTTCGCTTAATGCAACTATTAGAATATACTGCGCATGCATAAAGAGCTTACTGATAATGATGGCTCCACGTCTCATGAAGTAAGCCTCTATGTCGCAGTTAACGCTATGTTCATTTGAGACCAAGACTCGATTCACGCCGTTTGATTTGTAACCCACATCAACTTGCTAACCATAATTCGTGATTAATCATAAACTAATCGTTATCGACGTTATGAATACTAATTTTTCACTCAAGAATCTCTGCTCGTAGTCGTTACACTATTTAATCATTAATACTTTCATCATTGATGTTTGTATTTTTCGTTGCATGAATCGCGCTGACAACCCAATAGTTTGTCACTTGCAGTCTGTTAAAAGTAGTAACCAACAAAGGCACCTCATGGCTCTATTTAAGCAAAATATCTGGTCGCTGTACGCGTTTGTCGTACTACTGACCCTGATACTTTTCGCCGCGTTGGGAATAACAAACTGGAAAGCAAACAGAGACGACTTCATAGAGCAGCAACACATTCAGGTTGAGCTTTTTTCTAGCTCCGTCAACTCGCTGCTGACCAGTCAAGAAGCCTTGTTAGAAGTGGTTGGCCATCAACTGGCTCAACAGTCTGATTTCACACGTACTGCATCTATCCAGATTAGGCCAATATTAGACAAGCTACTTGAGACCCACCCTGCGATAGCAGCGTTTGGCTTGTTGAACACCGACGGTGATTACCTCTCGATTAGCTCAAATCTCGAACTTGCGAATCAAAGGAACTTGCTGCAATACGCGCCAACCAGAGGCTCCTTCCTAGACGCCCTATCAAGCAGTAGCATGGTGCTTGGCCGTACCTATTTTCAAGATTCGTTGAATAGCTTAGTCATCCCGCTGAGAAAATCCATTTCAATCGATGGCAAGAAAACCGATGCAGTAATGACCGCAGGGCTACGATTAGACGCAACGATCGTATTTGAAAATAATGCTCACGCCGGAAGTTTCAATACACTAAGCCTGATCAGAAAAGACAGCTATCGCCAGTTTTATTCAAGTGATATTGAATCTGAGAGTGCCTATTCCTCTCCAGTCGGCAAAGATGTCATACAGCGTATTGCAAGTATCTTTACCGACCACTTCGGAATTAGCGTACAAGAAGCGATGAATGGGCAAGAAACCTATTCTTTTGTCGTCGACGATGAAGAGTACCACTCTTTGATGAGCGCGAAATACATCCCAAACTACAAATTATGGGTGGTAGGACGTACGGATCTAACTCACGTCGATAGTATATTCATACAAGAGTTCAGCATTCTTTTCGTTGCCTTTATTTTTCTTCAGTTTGGTTTCTACTTTTTGGTTAAGTCGATTGCCAAGAATGAACAACGGACTCGTAGCCAACTCATTTATCAGGCGAACCATGACCCTTTAACCTCTCTGCCAAACCGTTTGTACATGCGTAGAAACATTGGTAAATGGATTGACGATGAGTCAGAGCCGTTTTCGCTGTTGTTTATCGATATCGATAACTTTAAATGCGTCAATGACACCCACGGGCATGACTTTGGAGATAAGGTTCTCAAACAGATCGCTTTGCGTTTGATGAGGTTCCGATCTCGCCTCAGCCTATTGGTACGTGAATCCAGTGATGAGTTTTTGTTCTTGACGCCCTTGTCGAATGAAGCTGAAATTAAACGACTCGCCAAGCGCATTATTGAAGTGCTTTCTCAACCTTATGAAGTTGAAATCGCTCAGTTTTTGTTAGGTTGCAGCATCGGCGTAGCGCGTTTCCCAGAACACGGAAAAGATCTGGATAGCCTGTTACGTTCTGCCGATATTTCAATGTACAAAGCGAAACAGCAGCAAAACTCGTACAGTATTTTCACAACGGAAATGCAAGATGCTCATCTCTACAAAATGAAAGTAGAACAAAGGCTACGCATCGCTATCGAGAAACAAACGCTGTTCATGGTTTTCCAACCGCTGGTTCGTGCAAATGAAAGTATTCATGGTGTAGAAGCACTCGTGCGCTGGATTGATGAGGAATTGGGTTTTGTTCCGCCAGATGTCTTTATACCGATAGCAGAGAACACGGGTTTAATGCAAAAACTGGGGACTTTTATTATTGAGTCCAGCATTATGCAGATCGCCCACTTGCACCGAACAACAGAACAAAAGATCGGGCTGTCGATCAACATATCAGTGCGTCAGTTTTCTCATCAATCCTTCTCTGAGCACTTGTTCGCGACACTAGAAAAGTATCAACTCTCTCCTAGCTGTTTAACGCTAGAAATTACCGAGAGCTTGTTCATTGAAGATGTGACTTTGGTGAAACCGACTTTTGAAGCCCTCAAAGAGAAGAATATAAAGATCTCTTTAGATGATTTCGGGACAGGTTATTCATCACTAAGTATGTTGAAAGCACTGCCTATCGATGAACTTAAAATCGATAAGAGCTTTATTGAGAACATTGCTGTCGATCAGCAGTCACTCACCATGGTGCAAAACATCATCGCAATCGGTAAGAACTTCGGCATGGTGGTATTAGCAGAAGGCGTAGAATCAAACGAACACTTCGCAATTCTAAAGGCATGTGGATGTGACTTAATGCAAGGCTATTACTTCTCTCGCCCTATTCCTTATTATGAGCTGGCTACTCACCTAAACAAGAAAGTGACCGAGCACGCGGAATGTTCTGTTTAAGAACGCGAGTTAAATAGACGAGCTAAATAAGGTAGGCAGATAAACACCTACCTTATTTTCTAGATATTTTCTGTTCGGTTATTTATTCATTTCACTTTTTATTCATTTCACTATGCATAACATCGATCAACTGCCCGGAAGGATCTCCTGATAATTCCCAAGTAAAAATGCCGCCTAGGTCTGATTTCTTCGCCCATTCTGCCTTTGCTTTAATAGAACGCTGATCTTCAAAAGATATGAATACTTTTTTATCTGGGTTCCACAAATAAGGTGCTTGAGCTTGCTCATCATACTTATACTCATAACCTTGTTTGCTGCTGTAGTTATTCATAAGATCCCAAAACATGAAGTAACCGTTTTCACCGGTACCAAACTGCGCCCCTTGTTCAGAAACTAGGTCTCCTTTAGGCAGCTCTCCAGCAAAGTCTTTTGTCCCTTGCCAACCTCGACCATAAAAAGCCGCCCCGATCACGAGCTTCTCGCTAGGAATACCTTGCTCTATCATCTGATTAATGAAGACATCAGCTCCCATTCCCCACCAACTACGCTCGGTGGCATGTAAGTTTGTTGTGTGACCTGTTTGAGTTCCCCAGCCTCCGAGGAAGTCATACGTCATCGCAAACATGTTCGTCAGATATGGGCTAGCTGCGTTCCAGTCAATTTGAGCTGCCTTAGCACCAACACCGACAGCCGTTGAAAGCTCGTAATCTCTTTGAGTCGTCTTTGATAGAGCGTCCAAATCACTTCTGATTGTTTTTACTAAAAGAGTAAAAGCTTCACGCTCTAGCGCTTTTTGCTCATCCGTTAGTTTCGTCTCTGGGTTCCAAGGCGAAGTGGTTAAGCCGCCGCCTCCTGGGTATTCCCAATCAAGATCAATACCATCAAAGAAGTCGTATTTTTGGATCAATTCAACAGCAGTTTTTGAAAAGTGCGCAATGGCTTGAGGATCTTTCGCCATCGCATGGAAAGGTTCAGACATTGTCCACCCTCCAAATGAGGGCAAAATTTTGATATTTTGATTGTCGGCCTTCAGTTGAGCTAACTGGGCAAAGTGACCTTTATAGGCGACATCAACACCCACGTCTCCGAAATCGACTTCTAACGCAGCTTCTTTATCCACAATAATCGCGGTATATGGTTGTTTGTCCGCACATTGCTGCTGAATTTGTTTTTGGACGGGCTCACCAGCACCGCTATGAGGACCACACATGCTCAAGAAGGCGTAAATAATATGTGAGAGCTTGTCTGCAGGTATGTCGTCAACGGTATAAGGGTTGTCTTTATTCAGATATTGCCAATCCGCAAAATACCCTGCGACGACTTTATCATCGGCATGTACTGTAGGTGTGAGCATACAAACCGTGGCTATTGAGCTAAGCCCAAAGATAGAAATAGATTTAAAGATAGAACTTGATTGGTCACTGTTGCTAGAAATAGCGTGTGTGATAAATGACAGTTTCATAATTATCTCCTTTAGTGTGGCTTAACATTAAAGAGTGATAATTCTTTCAACCGCTGAACAAATTCACTATTCGAGTCATGTCTAATAGTTATCCCCCTTATTGCACTGGTTTCATCAGGGGAATTTCCATGATTACTCAAATAGTGAATTCAACGAAGCTTAAGTATCTTACGATTCACTTCTGTTTGGTTTATTCACGCTAAGTTGTTCGTCCAAGTTAAGTACCGTCAAAGCATTACTTACGCTGGTCGCTATCACATCGACCACACCGGTTCTTAGTGCACCTAACAAAGCGAGTGGTTTACTGTTCTCGGCTGCAATGGCAATGACTTCTGCAATTGGGCGAAATTCTTCCAAGGCCAAACCAATCACACGGTCACTCATTACTGTGTTTGCTGTTTTACCGTGAACATCGAAAAAGTCATAACCCGCAAAGTCACCGACGACACCTTGTAATAAACGAGATTGAACGACCTCACCTGCGGTAAACCAGCCTAAGTCGACCATATAGCTGTTTTCGCTCATATCACCGATACCGACCAAAGCGACATCGGCTTTTCGAGCGAGATCGAGGGTCTGCTTAACGGTGCTGTTTTCCATGAATGCGGTTTTTTGCGCTTTATTCTCGGCATAAGCGGGCGCGTATAAGGTTTCAGAAGATCCACCGTACTTTTTGGCTAACTGCCTGCATATATGGTCGGCATTAAACATACCGCCTCTTGGGTGAATACCGCCGATACCACACACGAATTTGCAGTCTCGTGGCGTAATGACGCCAGTGTGATGAGCAACAGACGATACGTTTCGCCCTTGTCCTACTGTCACTACCATGCCGTTTTTCAGTGTACTGGTAAGGTAGTTAGACACTAAACCAGCAACCTGTAATCGCTGCTTCTCTTCATTCGGTTGGTCTAGTGCCACAAGCGCACGCTTTACACCAAATCGTTCGATCAAACGTTGCTCGATCTTCGCACTAAAGACAGGGTGGTATTTCACGGTGATCTCAACAATGCCCTCATCTCGGGCTTGCTTGAGCATTCGACCAACCTTTGCACGGGAGATAGAGTACTTTTTAGATATCTCTTCTTGCGTGGCACCATCTTGATAATAAGCAACCGCGACTTCAGTGAGGAGATCAGTGTTTTCTTCGGAAACATCTTGGATATTCTTACTCATATACCACTCAACCAATATTTAACAATTATTTTACCTGCTTGAAGAACAAATGTTCGATGCTTAAGCAAGTGATACACAAGTTTACACCCCGAACATATGTAACAGCAAGGTACATTTACTCATAGTCATAACCATGGTTTTGTTGTTGATTAATTCACCTCACTTTGCTCGTTAAACGTTTGCTTGCATAGCCCATGATTACTAGAGCGAAATATATTTGACTGAAGTCACCATACAGTACTATTTACCGTTGACTTTGGGGCTAGATCGGATAAATATGGCTACATCATTTACTCATCGAGCGATCAAATGTTCTGTGCAAATGTTCGTTCGGAGAAAAATTTAAATTAATGTAAGTTTGGCTCACTGGTACAACCATTGAGAACTTCATTAGTTAGCTTGCAAATGCCCACACCTCTCCCATTAATGAGGTGTTATGCGATACATAGGATGATCAAAATGAGCAATAAATTAGAGCAACTTCGTAAACTAACAACTGTTGTAGCTGACACTGGCGATATCGAAGCTATCAGCAAGTACACTCCTGAAGATGCAACAACTAACCCATCTCTAATTCTTAAAGCTGCTCAAATTGCTGAGTACGCTCCTCTAATCGATGCTTCTATCGAATACGCAAAAGCGCAAAGCGGTGATAAAGCACAGCAAGTTCAAGATACTTGCGACATGCTTAACGTGAACATCGGTAAAGAAATCCTAAAAGTTGTACCTGGCCGTATCTCTACTGAAGTCGATGCTCGTCTTTCTTACGACATGGAAGGCAGCGTTGCTAAAGCTCGTCAACTTATCAAAATGTACAACGACGCTGGCATCACTAACGACCGCATCCTTATCAAACTGGCTTCTACTTGGGAAGGCATCCGCGCTGCTGAAATCCTAGAGAAAGAAGGCATCAACTGTAACCTAACGCTTCTATTCTCTTTCGCTCAAGCTCGTGCTTGTGCTGAAGCTGGCGTATTCCTAATCTCTCCTTTCGTTGGTCGCATCATGGACTGGTACAAAGCGAAAGAAGGTCGTGATTTCGAAGCTTCAGAAGATCCAGGTGTAATCTCTGTTTCAGATATCTACAACTACTACAAAGACCACGGTTACAAGACTGTTGTTATGGGCGCAAGCTTCCGTAACATCGGCGAGATCCTTGAACTTGCTGGTTGTGACCGTCTAACTATCGCTCCTCAACTTCTAGCAGACCTAGAAGCAGCAGAAGGCGAAGTAGTAGAGAAGCTTATCGACTCTAACGGTACTAAAGAGCGTCCAGCAGCGATGACTCACGCTGAGTTCCTATGGGACCACAACCAAGATGCAATGGCTGTTGAGAAACTGGCTGAAGGCATCCGCAACTTCGCCGTTGACCAAGGCAAACTAGAAGACATGATCGCAGCTAAACTGTAATCACTCTTACCAAATTCAAATAGGGGAACGTTCAGTTCCCCTACTTTTATCAATTTTGTTTTTCTTAATTTTTATTCGGAAGTTCTTATGAATCGCAAACATCTAGCTAACGCTATTCGTGCTCTAAGCATGGACGGCGTACAACAAGCAAACTCTGGTCACCCTGGCGCACCTATGGGTATGGCTGATATCGCTGAAGTACTTTGGCGTTCTCACCTAAATCACAACCCAGCAAACCCAGAGTGGGCTGACCGCGACCGTTTTATCCTGTCTAACGGCCACGGCTCAATGCTGATTTACTCTCTGCTTCACCTAGCAGGTTACGAGCTTTCAATTGAAGATCTTAAGAACTTCCGTCAACTGCACTCTAAGACTCCAGGTCACCCAGAGTACGGCTACGCACCAGGCATCGAAACAACGACTGGTCCTCTAGGTCAAGGCATTACTAACGCTGTTGGTATGGCTATGGCTGAGAAAGCGCTAGCTGCACAGTTCAACAAAGAAGGCCACGACATCGTAGACCACTACACTTATGCATTCATGGGTGATGGCTGCCTGATGGAAGGTATCTCTCACGAAGCATGTTCTCTAGCAGGTACGCTTGGTCTTGGTAAGCTGGTTGCTTTCTGGGATGACAACGGTATCTCTATCGATGGTGAAGTTGAAGGTTGGTTCTCTGACGATACACCTAAGCGTTTCGAAGCTTACGGCTGGCACGTAATCCCAGCGGTAGATGGCCACGACCCTGATGCTATCAACGCAGCGATTGAAGCGGCTAAAGCAGACCCTCGCCCTACTCTAATCTGTACTAAAACAGTAATTGGCTTTGGTTCTCCAAACAAAGCAGGTACGCACGACTGTCACGGTGCTCCACTAGGCGCTGAAGAAATTGCAGCAACACGTAAAGAATTAGGTTGGGAGCACGGTCCTTTTGAAATTCCGTCGGAAGTTTACTCAGAGTGGGATGCGAAAGAAGCAGGCGCAGCTAAGGAAGCAGCGTGGAACGAGAAACTTGCAGCTTATGAAGCAGCATACCCTGAGCTGGCAGCTGAATTCAAACGCCGCGTAAACGGTGACCTACCAGCTGAGTGGGAAGAGAAAGCATCGGCAATCATCGCTGATCTTCAAGCTAACCCAGCAAACATCGCATCACGTAAAGCATCTCAAAATGCTCTAGAAGCGTTCGGTGCTATGCTACCTGAATTCATGGGCGGCTCTGCTGACCTTGCGCCTTCTAACCTGACTATGTGGTCTGGTTCTAAGTCTCTTGAGGCAAACGACTTCTCTGGTAACTACATCCACTACGGTGTACGTGAATTCGGTATGACGGCGATCATGAACGGTATCGCTCTGCACGGTGGTTTCGTACCATACGGCGCAACGTTCCTAATGTTCATGGAATACGCTCGTAACGCTATGCGTATGGCTGCTCTGATGAAAACTCAGAACATCCAAGTTTACACGCACGACTCTATCGGTCTTGGCGAAGATGGTCCAACTCACCAACCAGTTGAGCAGATCGCTTCTCTACGTCTAACTCCAAACATGAGCACATGGCGTCCATGTGACCAAGTTGAATCTGCTGTTGCTTGGAAACTAGCAATCGAGCGTAAAGATGGTCCTTCTGCACTCATCTTCTCTCGTCAAAACCTTGCACAACAAGATCGTGACGCTGAGCAAGTAGCAAACATCGCTAAGGGTGGTTACATCCTGAAAGATTGTGAAGGTAAGCCAGAGCTTATCCTTATCGCAACGGGTTCTGAAGTTGAGCTAGCGGTTAACGCTGCTGCTGAACTAACCGCTGAAGGTAAGAAAGTACGCGTAGTTTCTATGCCTGCAACTGACGCGTTCGACAAGCAAGATGCTGAATACCGTGAGTCTGTACTTCCATCTGACGTAACTGCACGTATCGCTGTAGAAGCTGGCATCGCTGACTTCTGGTACAAGTACGTTGGTTTCGGTGGCAAGATCATCGGTATGACAACGTTCGGCGAATCTGCACCAGCAGGTGAGCTATTCAAGATGTTCGGTTTCACTACTGAAAACGTAGTAAACACAGCGAAAGAGCTTCTAGCTTAATCTTGAATACATTGTCTCGCCCTTCAATGGGTTGATGCATACAGAAAGCCCCGCATGAAAATGCGGGGCTTTCTTTGTCTGTTGTCTGTTGTCTGTTGTCTGTTGTCTGTTGAAGACTAAAGACTAGAAGCTAAACCGTGCACCGACTCGAACGGTGTTTTGCTTTAGGTTTTTGCTATAGGTGTAGTCATAACCTGCATCAACGGCGAGCCACGAGATAATCTTAACCGAACTCACAACTCCCAAACTATTTAAACCATGTTCATAGGTATCGGTATAACTGTAAAACGGTTGCAACGACCAACGTTCGTTAATCGAAACCACAGCACCCGCTTCACCGATAAACCCTTCATCGTAGTTTTTGTTGGTTTCCCTGTTACATGGATCAAGAATACTGTCATTACGGCACGAAGAACGCCTCTTAGGTTTCACCCAATTCACACCACCAGAAGCATACAATTCAACTTGTTGGCTGACTGAGTGGTACAGGCCTAAGTGAATAGATAGATCAGACAAAGTCGTTAAAGATCGTGTCGTTTTTGAAGAGTCGAAACCAACAAACAGCGAATCCGTTACCGCATAATTCCCCCCGAAATAGCCGCCATAAAGTTGCTTACTGCCTGAGTTGTTGTAAGAGCCTTCAAAGTAATCTTGAAAGCCATCATCACTGACTCGTGTATTCTGATATCCCGTATAAAGATAGTGAGAACCCTTTGAAGCCAAGCTTGGGAAACTCATCAGACTGAAGCAAAAAACGGTAAAAATAAGGGGGCGCATGTCAGTAACTCAAAATTTGATTGGAATTGTAGAAGTGTAACGCAACCTAAATTGAACGGTGTTTTATTTTTGTTTCAAAGATTTTCTAAACGGATCGTTTGGCGCATAAAAAAGCCCTGCTAGTTTCGCAAGGCTCTTTGTCATTTCTCATTCGGGTTTGAATCTAACGGCTATTTTTCTTCGAAACGCTTCGCCAGTTGGTAGAACTCATTAACTTGTTCTTTTAGCTCTGTGGAGTGGTCTTTCACAGAATGCGTCGCAACCAGGTTTTGCTCAGCCGTTGAAGCGATAGACTGCATATGAAGGTTTACATCACTCGATAGCTGACGCTGTTTATGCGCAGAGCTTTCTACCGACTGCATCAACTCGTTCATCGATTGCATCAGGTTCTCAACTTCCGATAAACGTTGTGAGCTTACCTTTGCTACATCGCCACATGCGTCTGTCTGCTCTCTGTTAGCCAGAATATCTTTTTGCCAGCCTTCAATCGTCGTTAGCATGGTATCGATGCTCTCTTTGATCTGAACCGTAGCCTTTGAGGTTCGACCCGACAATGCACGCACTTCATCTGCAACGACAGCAAAGCCTCGTCCTTGCTCGCCCGCTCTCGCCGCTTCAATCGCAGCGTTCAGGGCCAACAAGTTGGTTTGTTCGGCGATTCCACCAATCTCTTCCATTATCTTACTTACGCTCTGCGCTTGGTCGCTCAGTTGGTAAGTCGTTTGAGTCGCCTTTTCGGCCTGAGAAGCTAGGCTCTCTAAGTTTTGATGAGTTTGATTAATGCTATCTTTAGCGCCAGCACAAGTTTGCAAAGTCACATCGACAATCTGGTGCGCTTCTTCGGTGCGAGAAGAGACCTCATTGGCGGTGACTTCAACCTCTTCAGTCGCCTCTCGTACTTGAAGAATGTCTTTTGTTTGTTGATCTAAGGCTTCTGATACTTCAAATGACGTGGCATTCAGGTTGTCAGCCAAATCTTGTAACGGCTTGGCAGAGTCTGTCATACGACCTAATACGGTGCGGATTCTTGCAGACAATAGTTTTAAGTGAAAGTCGACAATAGAGAACTGGCTATTACCTGAATAGACCAGGCGACTGACACTATCGAATTTAGATTGCAGCTTTTTCAACTGCAGTGGAGTATCAATCAGCTCTTGTCGGAAAAGCAGTGCTAATGCTGAAACAGGAAGTAGACTCAACAACCATTGTGATACTTGCCCTACTTCAACGAGGTTTGAAATCAGAGGCGCAGCCAAAGAGCCTAGCAACACGGCGTAACGAACACTGTCACTGATCTTTAATGACCATTGACGACCCGACTTTTCAGCCTTCAAGAGGCCTTGGTAAGCCTTGTCTGCAACTTGTATCCATTCATTCTTTGGCTTAACACGAACAGATTGGTAGCCACTCACCTTACCATTATCGTAAATTGGAGTTACGTAAGCATCGACCCAATAAAACCCACCGGATTTGGTTTTGTTTTTTACGATGCCACGCCACGCTTTACCTTGCTTTAGGTTAACCCACATATCAGCAAAAGCGGCTTTCGGCATATCGTTATGCCTTACGATATTGTGGTGTTGCCCTAGCAATTCTTGTTGGCTGTATTCCGCTATGCGACAAAAAGCATCATTACTGTACGTAATCACGCCTTTTAAATCAGTGGTAGAGACAAGTTGTTCGTTTTCGCTGAGAAGCGTTTCACGAGATTGAGTAGATGAACTGACAGTCATTATATTAACTTAGGTTAATTATTATTTTAGGCGAGGAATATATACAATTATTAAAGTTATGACAAAATGTGAACGTCACATTTTGTGTAAATGCCTGCTATTTATACAAATATTAGCTAAGTACCTCACAAAGCTAATAACTTCACTATCTTCTCATGCCAACAGTCATGACTCATCTAAGTTTACTGCAGTAGTAAATTTCACGGTTCTCATTGAGACAGAGGTATGGAATTTACGAATATTCAGATCTTTGCGTAGTACTCGCTCCACAAAGTCTTCGTAGGCTTGAATGTCTTTGACCGTCACAATCAGCATGAAATCAAAGCTGCCTGATATCTGATAGCACTGCGTGACCTCTTCTGCCTTTGAAATAGAATGGCGAAAGATTTGATAAATATCCCCTCGGTCACGCTCCATTTCCACGGACACAACCAAAGTCATCTTACTGCCGGTCAGTTCTGGATTAATGATGGACACATCACCGACTATCACGCCCTCTTCTCTCAGCCGTTTCACTCGCTTTAAGCAAGCAGGCGGTGACAACCCGACCAGCTCAGCCAATGTCTGATTAGGGATTCGGTTGTTCTTTTGCAATTCAACCAAAATGCTTCTATCTATACGGTCAATCACCATAATTTCTTAAACCAATACATTTATGACTTATAATTCTTAATACTACGATAATTAAAAAATCTATCGCAACTTTAAAGGTCAATTTAGAAATCTGAATCACAACAATCACGGTAAGATCTTCTCATACCAAACAATCGAACCATGGTCGTAACTATGAAATCAACCTATCAATTTTTTAAAGAACTCCTTAGAGAGATTTTCGATGTCACCTCGACACTTTTCCGAATCATGATTCCAATTATCATCGTGATAAAGGTCATTGAAGAGCTCGGCGGCATCGTGATTCTGAGCGAATGGCTGAGCCCAATAATGGAAAGCGTCGGCTTACCGAAAGAAATGGGCTTGGTATGGGCAACCACCATACTCACTAACATCTATGCGGGGATCATTATTCTCATTAATTCCGACGCTCCCTTAACGGTTGCTCAAGCCTCGGTTTTAGGCAGTATGATGCTTCTCGCCCACTCACTGCCGATTGAAGGAGCGATAGCCAAAAAGGCAGGCGTGAGCTGGCTGGCTACGCTGTCGGTGCGAGTCGGTGGTAGCTTGGTGCTGGCATGGCTACTCAACCTCAGTTATCAATATGGGGATTTGCTCAATTACCCAGCAACGGTGCTTTGGCAGCCTGAGGTATCAGGAGACACAAGCTATTTGGGTTGGGCCATTGAACAGCTCAAGAGCTTTGCGGTTATCTTCATGGTGATTTCAGCGCTATTACTGCTACTCAAGGTTTTAAAGATTCTCGGCATTGAAAAGCTCATGGCAATATTGTTAAGACCGTTCTTGAGACTGCTAGGAATCAGCAAGGACGCAACCAACCTAACGATTATAGGAATCACGCTAGGTCTTTCGTTTGGCGGCGGCTTATTGATCAACGAAGCCAAGAAAGGCCATATCTCAGCAAGAGATGTATTCACCGCAATCATGCTGCTCAACTTGCTCCACAGCTTGATTGAAGATACGTTGTTGATCATGCTCATTGGGGCAGACTTCTACACCATATTTTGGGGAAGGTTGGTATTCTCAGTGCTGGTTATCGCTTTAATATCCAACATCATTAAGCGCATGAATCCGAGCACTTGCGAACGTTACTTTTATCGCGATGTCTCTCAGTCATAAGTAAAAATACCAAAGAGACTAAAAGAAAAAGAGCTCAAATACGGGCTCTTTTTGCTACTCGCCGATCCTATCACCGCCGCTATTGTTAAATTTCACGCCGTTGAAGCACTGAAAATTACTATCAATACCCTAATTATTGATATTTTGAGTAAAAATAATTTGAGCATGGGTATTTACTAATGACTCAGTTATTACATGCGTATTTTAAAACATCGATAATAAAAAATTATCTTATTATTTAGAAGCCAACTCCTTGTATAAAGCGCCCTCCAGAATTATAACCGCGTTCTAATCAATGTTATTAAATATCCAAACTATCAGCTATTCATTCAACAAAACCCATTAAATAACTGACAATAGAATAAATAACACTCCTTATTTTATATTAACTCTAAATGTTGAAACCGGAACGAATAATTAATTGTAATAA
>NZ_JBFRUJ010000083.1:0-1727 GCF_041474575.1 Vibrio sp. 10N.222.51.C5 | reverse complement strand
GAGTTCATAGGGAATCTCACTTTTAAAAACGAACTTGATTGCGAAGTTTTGAGACAGCAATAGAAAAGAATTTTTAGCGCGGATTCGAACAAGAAGAGTTCTTAAACGTAAAAGCTATACGTCAGAAACCAAAAAGCCCGAACATTTCTGTTCGGGCTTTTTAATTTGGAGCGATACATCGGGTTCGAACCGATGACCTCAACCTTGGCAAGGTTGCGCTCTACCAACTGAGCTAGTATCGCATTTGCTTTATCGAGATAAAGACTTTAATAGATGGTGCCCCGGGCCGGACTTGAACCGGCACAACGCGAACGTCGAGGGATTTTAAATCCCTTGTGTCTACCAATTCCACCACCAGGGCACGCAATTCTTTATTGCGATGCCGATTACTGAAAAGTAAAACACCATCTCTCAGCGACCTAAGCCGTGAGAACGAGGTGTACTTTAACGGATGGAAAAAATTCGTCAACAATAAATTTTATCTTTTAATTCAAATGATTAATTATCACTCTCCAAAGAATAAATTTAGTGCAGCTTGTACGGTTCTTATACGCTGTTCTCTAATCTAACACTGCAATTTATTATCTAGGGTTAACTTTAGCGACAGCGGCAAATTTTGGTTTTTCTGTAACGAATCAAGTAAATGGTGTTTTCATGTGCTTTTCACATTCAACGACTAGAGTTTTAAGTAACTCTTATTAAGAAGTAAACATGTGAAACCACTAAAACGATATCAATATGAGCGCTATGCCGTTCTTTGTAACCTCGCCTACCCTAGAGTATTTAAGCAAACTCGCTATGGTTTTGACCCAAATGGACAACGCATCATAAAGAACCAGTTTGCTAAAACCATGATTCGAGTGTTATGGAGCAGCGACAAAGACGAAGTGGTTGTCGTTATTAAAGGGTCACACAGCGTGTCAGACTGGCTGCTTAACTTCGCCCTATGGACGAGAAGCTGCAAAAGGATTGGACTCAATTACCGAGTGCATGCTGGCTTCTATCATCTGATGTTTCAGGAAAGCCAACCAACTCGTAATGAAGATAAGCTTGGCTTAACCGTTATTGAACGATTGGAAGCGACGCTCATCCCTCTCTTAGAGCAAGGCAAAAGAATCTCCATTACTGGCCACTCTTCCGGTGGTGCTATTGGTTGTGTGTTTGCTGACTACTTTGAGCAAAAGTATCCAGGCTGCATTAAGCGAATCGTGACCTTTGGGCAACCTGCAATTGGTGATTGGAGTTTTCGAAAGCACTATCGCTTGAGTAAGAAGACTTACCGCATCTGTTGTGACATCGACATCGTGACCTTCATGCCACCGGTTCCTTTGCTCTATTGGCATGTAGGTAAAGTGCTTTGGCTTTATAACGGACGAATCTATGAGAACACTCCTACATTAATCCGCCTTGGTCGCTCTATCTTTAGTTGGCTGATAAGACCTTTCTCTTACCACTTGATGAGCAAGTATATCCGTAACAAAGATTTCTTTGATAAGCATTGAAATGGGTACGTAGGAAGCTTTTAGCGGGGCCAGAAACGAAAAAACCAGTCACTAGGACTGGTTTTTTCTGAATTATGGAGGCGCCTCCCGGAGTCGAACCGAGGTCCACGGATTTGCAATCCGCTGCATAGCCACTCTGCCAAGGCGCCTTCAATAGTGTTTTAAGAGAACAACTCTTTTGATCAATACCAAGCGAGGTAATAATCAAATAGATGGTGCCCCGGG
>NZ_JBFRUJ010000082.1:0-1183 GCF_041474575.1 Vibrio sp. 10N.222.51.C5 | reverse complement strand
CTTATAGACTCTTTTACTAGTTGTTTAAGCTCTCCGAGGTTTTTACACTTATTAAGTAAGAACTCTTGTTTCAGTATTCCATTTACTCTCTCTGCTAATGCATTTTGATAGCAGTCATAACCGTCTGTCATCGAGGGGCTTATGCCGCTACTTTTCAACTTATCTTGATAAACACCGGAGCAATACTGGAGACCACGATCAGAGTGATGGATACACGAACGATGATATTGACGCCCCTTAATAGCCATATCTAGCGCTTTCACAACATCCGTCGCCTTCATTTCGTTGCTCAGCTCGTAGCCCATAATTTTCCGACTAAACGCATCAGTTACCAATGAGAGATAGTGAATGCCTTCATCTGATTGGATATAGGTAATATCACTTACTAACACACCCTCTGGAGTGCATGGTTTGTAGTTCTTTAATAAGTTCGGATGTTTTTTCATCCAATGCTTACTGTTTGTCGTTTTCGTAAAACTACGTTTAGGTCTTACCAATAACCGTTCATCACGTAAGTAGTTGAAAAGAGCATCCCGACCTAACTTGATACCTTGTTCTTGCAACTTTGGCTTAAGTAAAAAGTAGAGCTTTCTAGTGCCAACCCGAGGCATATAACGTCTAATATCCAACACCATTTGTTTGATGGGTTTAAGTTCCAACTGGCGAAGAACAGCTCGCTTTTCTCGTTGATAAACGCTTTGTCTCGTTATCCCGCATAGCTTACATACTCGAACTAAACTTATTCCTTCTTGTTCTTGAAGGCTTCTTGCTCCTTGGTGAGATACTTTTTTCTGAGGCTAGTTCCGTGTTCAGCATCAAGAATATCAACCACTCTATTTAAAAAGAGATTCTTGATTTTTTCGTCTTCCAGCTCTTTCTCAAGACGCTTTATTTTCTGTGCTGGTGACTCTTTAGGCTTAGTTGATTGGTGCATGGTATTCATCCTTGGAGTTTGCGCCCAATTCATCTTACCGTGCTTTCGAAGCCAAGTTAAAACAGTTGAACGGCCTTGGATACCATAAATGGTTTGGGCTTGTTTATATGTCATATCGCCTCTTTCTACAGCGGCGACGACCTGTAATTTAAAGCCTAGTGTGTAATCACGCTGAGTGCGCTTAACGTAGGTATTATTTGAAGTAGCCATAATTCGTCCTCAATGTGTAAACACATTTCAGGACGGGAC
>NZ_JBFRUJ010000081.1:0-18384 GCF_041474575.1 Vibrio sp. 10N.222.51.C5 | reverse complement strand
GCTTAAGGTTCTGTCTATGTGAAATTATTAAAAGTTACTAATAATAACCTTTGAAAATAAGGAATATAACGTGTCTACAAATATAAGAGCCAAAGTGCAAGCTTTTGGTGGTCATCTGACTGCCATGGTATTGCCAAATATCGGAGCCTTCATTGCTTGGGGCTTCATTACCGCATTATTTATCCCAACAGGTTGGATGCCGAATGAGTATTTCGGTGAGCTTGTTGGTCCGATGATTACCTATTTATTACCATTATTGATTGGTTATACCGGTGGTCAGATTGTTGGTGACAAGCGTGGTGCTGTAGCTGGTGCTATCGGTACTATGGGTGTTATTGCCGGCGCCGAGATTCCAATGTTTGTTGGTGCAATGATCATGGGTCCACTAAGTGGCTGGGTGATTGTTCAAATCGATAAACGCCTACAAGACAAGATCCCTTCTGGTTTCGAGATGGTGGTAAACAACTTCTCGCTAGGTATCTTCGGCATGTTGATGTGTCTATTTGCTTACGCGATTGTTGGTCCAGCTGTAACTGCAGCGAACCTATTCGTTAAATCGGGCATCGAAGCGCTTGTAGCGACTGGCTTCCTACCGTTACTTGCAATTATTAATGAACCAGCAAAAGTCTTGTTCCTGAACAACGCTATCGACCAAGGTATTTACTACCCACTAGGCCTACAAGCAGCAGCTGAAACAGGCAAATCTATCTTCTTTATGGTGGCGTCTAACCCTGGCCCTGGTTTAGGTATGCTTCTGGCTTACGCTAAGTTTGGTCAAGGTCTAAGTAAGAAATCAGCACCAAGTGCAATCATCATCCACTTCTTCGGTGGTATTCATGAGCTGTACTTCCCATACGTGCTAATGAAGCCAATCATGATTTTAGCGATGATTGCAGGTGCGGCAACAGGCATCGCAACGTTCAATCTACTTGATGCTGGTCTGGTTGCAGGTCCAAGTCCAGGTTCAATCTTCTCTTACCTAGCTCTAACACCAAAAGGCAGCTTCTTCGCGACCATCGCCGGTGTAACAACAGCAACGATTGTTTCTTTCTTAGTCGCAAGCGCAATCCTCAAAGTAAGCAAGAAAGAGGAGTCTGAAGAAGAGTTTGAGCAATCAATCACAGACATGAAAGATATGAAAGCTGAAGGTGCAGCAGCAAAATCGCCAGCACAAGCAGCGGTAAAAGCAGAAGCGAAAGACATTAAATTTGTCGCCTTTGCATGTGATGCAGGGATGGGCTCAAGCGCAATGGGGGCATCAACCTTTAAGCGCAAACTCGAAAAAGCCGGCTTTAACGTTGAAGTGAAGAACTTCGCAATCGAAAAAGTGCCGAGCAACGCGGACGTGGTGGTGACCCACGAGAGTCTAGAGAGTCGAGCAATCAAAGCAACAGGCCTGCCTGTGGTGACCATCAAGAACTTCCTACATGACCCAGCATTAGACAACCTAATGGACACCATCGGTCAGCAAGCTTAATTAATATTCTGGGGTCAGGTATTGGCCCCACTTTTCGGAGATAAAATCATGGTTCAAACAACTGCAGCGGTAATTTGTGGTGAGAAAGACGTTCAACTAAGAACCTTCGATCTACCAAAGATTTCAGATGATGAACTGCTGGTTAAAAACGTTTCAAACAGCATCTGTCTATCGACTTACAAAGCAGCACTCCTCGGCAGTAACCACAAACGTGTGCCTGAAAATATTGCTGAAGTACCTGTAATGACAGGCCATGAATACGCAGGTGTGATTGTAGAAGTAGGTGCTAACTTACAAGACCGTTTTAAGCCGGGCGAACCATTTGTACTGCAGCCCGCAATGGGCTTGCCAACAGGCTACTCAGCAGGCTACAGCTACGAGACATTCGGTGGTAACGCGACGTACTCAATCATCCCTAAAGTAGCGATTGATTTAGACTGTGTGCTGCCATACAAGAGTTCTTACTATGCAAACGCATCGCTTGCAGAGCCAATGTCTTGCATCATCGGTGCGTTCCACGCTAGCTACCACACAACCCCATACGTGTATGAACATCAAATGGGCATCAAAGAGGGCGGAGCGTTAGCGCTACTTGCATGTGCTGGCCCTATGGGTATTGGCGCGATTGATTACGCGATTAACGGCCCTGTGAAGCCAAGCCGTATTGTGGTGACTGATATCGATGAAGCTCGTCTCTCGCGCGCAGAAAGCCTTATCCCGGTATCAAAAGCGACCGAGAATGGTATTGAACTCCATTACGTAAACACAGCGAAAATTGATGACCCTGTTACGTACTTAAAAGAACTGAATGACGGCAATGGCTATGACGATGTCATGGTGTATGCAGCGGTTGCACAGGTGCTTGAGCAAGCTGATGAGCTATTAGGTAACGATGGCTGCCTGAACTTCTTTGCTGGTCCAACAGATAAGCAATTTAAAGTACCGTTCAACTTTTACAATGTGCATTATGAATCTACGCATATTGTAGGAACCTCTGGCGGTTCAACAGGGGATATGGTTGAATCCATTGAACTTTCGGAAGCGGGTAAGATCAACCCATCATTTATGCTAACTCACGTTGGTGGCTTAGAGGCGGCACCTCACACTATCCTAAATCAACTGGATATTCCGGGTGGTAAAAAGCTAATCTACCCGCATATTGACCTGCCACTGACGGCAATTGATGAGTTCCATAAGCTAGCAGAGCAAGACCCGTTCTTCGGCGAACTAGACCGAATTTTGAAAGATAACAACTACGTTTGGAACGAACTGGCAGAGAAAGCACTGCTTGAGTTCTACGGCGTTAGCCTAACGGCGTAATCGATGATTTCGTGGCAGCTACACTGCTGCCACGACCAATAAGGAACATGTTATTACGGTGCAAGACGAATTATTAGATGCCTTAGAAGAGTGCGAAACCGCCACTTGTTTTATCCAAGCATCTCATAAGCTGATTAGCGTTAAGTTAAAGCATTTGTTACCAAGGGTATTTGTTCAAGATCCTTTGGTGATTGAGTATGCCGTGACCCCTCTACTCAAAGAGGATGGTCCTTTGGTCGAGATTGATGTGGTATCAAAGCTGATGTTTGCGATGGGTAAGATCTCAATAGAGAGTTACGCAGATATTAACTTGTTTGACCAAATGCACGGTTTTGTCGCTCAGCAACAAGAGCCAATTTCGTTTAGTGATGATGTCATTTACGACTTCATCACTAATCAAGCGACGCTCTCAAAGAGCGACGGCAGCATCTATCTTGATTCGATTAACCAATTAAAATTTTCATCATTCGACTCCTTTTCTCAAGCTCGCTATGAGTCACTGGTCAAAACCGTGTTGAAGCTCGCTTGCGAAGGTTTGTTAGAAACCGTGGAGAACGAAATTTTAGATTAAGGCTTTTCATATGAAAGTTTCCCTAAATGTCAGTGGCTTTGAGACCGAAGCTGTGTTTTCAGATAACAATATCGAACAAATTCATAAGCCATTGGTTGAAAAGTTTTCTCGTCTTTACCAAGAAAAGAACGAACGAACGGTTATATTCTTAGCTGCGCCTCCTGGCAGTGGAAAATCAACCCTAGCGGCATTCTGGGAGTACCTATCTCACACAATCCCAAATGTTGAACCATTGCAGGTGCTGCCTTTCGATGGCTTTCATTACCCGAACGAGATCCTCGATTCGAATTACACCATCCGCGGTGAAGAGAAGATAAAGCTGCGTAGTATTAAAGGCGCACACGAAACCTTTAACCTCACATCTCTTATCGACAAACTCAAGAAGCTAAAAGTTCAAGACCCAAAGTGGCCTTACTACGATCGTAACCTGCATGATCCAGTTGATGACGCAATCACCGTTGAAAAAGAGATTGTGGTGATTGAGGGAAATTGGCTTCTGCTCGATGAACCAGTATGGAGTGGGTTGAATGAGCTTGCTGATTTCACCATCTTCATCGATACCGCTCCTAAGTTTTTAGAAGAGCGTTTAGTGAACCGCAAGATTCGTGGTGGCTCAACGCTTGAAGAGGCTCTCGCTTTTTATAAAAGTTCAGATTCAAAGAATGTAGACATGGTTTTAAATCATTCTGTAAAAGCGGACCTAACTCTATATATGAACCAAGATGGTTCTTTTGATATCAATTAATTCTAGGAGGTCGCTATGAAGATCGTCGTCGACAGCCACACTCATACTCTTGCCAGCGGCCATGCTTACAGCACTATTATTGAGAACGCTAAAGCAGCACAGCATAAGGGGCTGAAACTTCTTTGTACAACGGATCATGCTCCTGAAATGCCGGGTGCCCCCCACTACTGGTTTTTCAACAATCAAAGAATTTTGCCCCGCTTTCTTCACTATGTTGGAATCCTACGTGGAGTGGAAGCAAACATCACCAACATTGAAGGAGACTTAGATCTATCCCCTTCAACCTATCAGCACCTTGACTGGACTATTGCCAGCTTCCACGAACCTGTGTTTCCTCCATCCACTGAAGAGATACATACCCAAGCCCTCATTAATATAATTGAGGGGGGAAAGGTTGATGTGCTTGGGCACCTTGGTAACCCAAATTACCCATTTGATATTCGAGCCGTGCTCGAGTGTGCTAAACAGCACAATGTGGCGATTGAGGTGAACAATACCTCTTTGACGGGAAAAAGCCGCAAGGGGAGTGATGTACGCTGTTCTAAGATTGTGGAGATTGGAAAGCAAGTCGGGGTTTATTTCTCGACAGGCTCAGATGCCCATTTTTGTGAAGATATAGGGCGTGTAGATCTCGCCATAGCGCTCCTTGAAAAGCATGATGTGGAAGAAGACAAAATAATCACTACCTCAACATCCCGCTTTTTGAACTTTTTATTATTGCGCGGTAAGAGTCGAATCGAAGAATTTGCACACTTATATTAAGTGTGTTGTTGAGTTAATGATTACTGGTATCAAAAAGCCCAAAGCTATTAACTTTGGGCTTTTCCGTATCTGGTAACCAGCATTTTATAATGAATTTTTAAAAAGAGAATGCTTGGTGATAGAGAACTGATTGGTTGATTAATGCATGCCTGAGCGCATTTTGTCGGCGAGCGCAAAGAAGACAAAAATGACGAAGCATACTAGAGCAGCACACAGTGAAGTTAAGATGGTTGTGGCGTCTTTTGAAATCAATGGAGTGGTGATAGAAGCTAGCGCTATCAACATAACAAGGATATGAACAATTCGACCCGGAATTGGATTTTTATGACAGAATGAAGCCCAGAGGTAACGCATTTTCAACACCAGTATAAAATTAGTGGTTTTATTCTATTTTCTTAGTGAGTATTTTGTAAATAACAATTGGTTACAATTGGTTGTAAATATGATCTAAGTCGAATTAGTATTAAACCAGTTAAATAACAGCAGTTTATTGATCTTTTATTGAATTTTAACTTTCAAAATGAACATCATAATATTCCGTATTCTTTGGAATGCTAAGTCAAATATTATTCGAATTTTTGTTTTTTGACTTAAGATCTCATTTATTGAGTGTTCTGTTAAGAGACCGTTTGCGTACAGGTATTGGTGGCGTAACTATCAAGCGAATTAGAGTCATCCTAGAGCCTGTTATTCGTTTTATGTTATTTATCAAAGTGACTCCTCAAATTGAGAGCGAAGTAATCTTGTGAATTTTTCGGTTTGATATACTCAATATTCATTCGATAAAGATGATGGAGATGATATGTCGAAAACCGCGAAGATCATTAATGAAGATAAGCTGGTAAAAAAAGCAGTTGAAGTCGGTTTTAAGATGGCTAAGCTACAAGGTTTTGATTTGCCAAATTCATCCCAACCGATAAAGGTTAAAGCGGTGTACTTGTTCCTTGTTGAAGTCAATCAGATCACACCGTTACCGGACAGTAAGTTGGATGGTGCAAATATTAAGAAGCGCCTAGCGTTATGGATACACAACGCTTTGCCTGATAATGATCCTCTGAAGTAAGCAGAGACTAACTCGTTTTTATGTGTGAAACCTAGCGGTCACTCGCTAGGTTTTTTTGTTTTATGATTGCTATTTCGAGTTTAAACCGAGTCAGTAAAGTAATAGCAAACCTTGGTAGCCACCGATCTGTACTTCATCGACATACTCTCCCACTCTGCCGTCAGCACTTACGGGCTTCATTGGTCGGTCTAATCGAATCGAGATTTTCTCTGCAGCATAAAAGTCAGCATTTTTCCCATAAAAATCGGTGCGATAGAGAACTCGTCCATGCTCAAACTCTCTGGCTATCACCATGTCTTCTGGTCCGCCTTCTACAACCTGCTTATCTGATTGATAAAGGAAATAGGTATGAGTCGGTAGCAGTGAAACCTTGCCATTAGGTAAGTCTTGATGAGTGACCTGGGATTGCGAAGTGTTGCCAACAATCGTGTAATCCTCAGATTGTGGAGTACGAGTTGAGAGCATCAATGAGGTAGGTTCAAACCCCGAAGGAATCACACCTGAAGGTTTTCCAAGAGGGATATCGAGCAATGCTGTGGGCTTATAAGCCATGTTTTTGGGTACGCCCGGTTTCCAGAAGTTATCTGTTGTGGTGTTGTTGCTCCCATACACGTAACTGTTGTTCCATTGATTGAAATAGCTGTGTTCAGGGTGGTAGTTGAGGTAATAGACAGCGAGAGTTGAGTACTGGTCTTGTTGCCAATTCTCTTGGTTGTTTCCAAAGAACTGCACTCGTCCATAGCGCGTAGTGGTTTGTTGAATAACCTTCGACCCTGAATAGCCGAGTGCTGAGTTATCCCAAAACTTCGATAGCCCGCCATAGCCGCTAAATCCCGTTGACGGAAATATATAGTGCTCCCTGAAATACAGGTTTCCTGCATCGATAAGGTGCGCTTGCCCATTTCGACCATAGAGGTTAGCCGTTCCAATGTTGAGCCCGATTAATGGTTTGTCATTAACGGCAGTCAATCGTTTGAGAAAGGCGGTGAACTCTTGCTTATAGCGTTCATCCGCTTCAGTTGAGCCTGCGATAGCATCAAGCTCAGCGATGTTTCCCCCAGAGTAAATATCAAATTGATTGCTACCTAAGAGCTTATTGGTGTCATCGTTGTAGGCGCCACGGAGTCCTAGTTTTGTCCAGTGTTGACCATAATAACTGCCCATTGCCATCAATAGCCCGGGATTAGCCAGATTGGTTAGCGACCATGACGAATTTTGGTCCCACATTCGACCAAAAGTAATAACACGGGACTGCCAACGAAATCGAGCTGTGGCAGACTTGTTGCTTCGGTTTTGGTATTCAGCAGGAGATAAATAGTTGTCGTTGTTGAGATCGGCCGACTGGTCGAAACCAAGAATTTTTCTCCAATGCGTTGTTTTATCGGGAGAGCGGTTATTTACTGCTGCTGATGACAAGTCTTTTGGAGCGACGTTCGGAAAGCTATCCCCGAGTTGAACACGGTTTAAACGAGGTCGAATATCATTTGCGCGGCCTTGCCAGCGCACTCTAACAACGTATAAACGCCCACCATCACGGACAAAAGATGAGCCAAAAAATTGGCCGCCACCATAACTTTGGCCACTGCCATCATGAGTGCTTGCTCTTACCCAATCTGCGGGTAATAGCCAGTTTACCGCTTGGTTCTGAGTCATGTTCTTGGTGCCATCTTCCGTTATTTCGATTTGAGACCAATCGGTCACATGATTCTCAGCATTCATCGAAGATGGATATTCAATCCGAAATTTTCCTCCTTGTGCAAAGCGTGAAAATTCAAATTCTAAATGGTCAAACTTTTCAGAGTGATAAATGTAGAGCGCACCCCCTTGTTGGAAATGTTCAAAGACATCGGTATCCCAAGGTGTGGGTTGGTAAAGGGCAAAACCTGCGTGCATTTCGTCTTCGGTATAACCAACGAGCATAGGCTTGCGGTTTAATAGAGTGTTCTCACCATGAGTCGGGTCAGGCTCTGCAAGGATGGTGTCTTCTGAAAAGTGTAGAAAAAAATCTTCGTAATCGATGTCGTATCGTTCAGCGATGTCTCTAATTTCGTTTTCGAACGGGCCTGAATTTAACTCTAACTTTTGGTTGTACATGTAGCCAACGGCCTGGACTTTGTTGTTGAGGCTCGGCTCCGCATTCGCTCCAAACATCAAATCACTATTGTTGAGCTCCCAATCAACCACATCGTGGGCTGATATTTCATTGCCTTGTAAGTCGATCCCTTGCTCATGTTGACCGGGTAGAACGATCGTGTAGTTGGCCCAAATGATATTGGGAAAGGTAAGGCTGGTAAGAAAAATGGCTGAGACTAATCGTGTAGTTTTCATTATGTTTCCTTGCCATTCACTCTTTAAGTGTTATCCCTGTTTGGTAAGTGTAGCCAATCGTAATATCTATGTTCTGTTTCCGGTTATGTCTAATGCTGAGCGGTGCTCACTTTGCTTATATCGGCGTGTTACTTGCATCTTTGGGTAGGGGAAGCACTCTGTTAGTAACAGTAACTTGACAGGTTAGAGCTTGCTAACAAGTATTAAGTTGATGATTTTAAATCCGTAATCCATAGGTTTTCCGAAATTGAATGATTGAGGGCGTAGGTGTGGATATTCATTTTGACGTTCAATATGACCGAACTTGATAAATAGCGAGGAAATACCTCTTATGATGTATTTATTATTTTTGTTGTTACTTGTGGCGATGCTATGCGCCTTTTTCGACAAGAAGACCGCGGCTTATGGTTTTTTTGCGGGCTCTGTGATTCTTGGGTTGTATTGGTTTAATCACCATGCGACCGACTCGTTACCTATCCTATTGTAAGGAGCTCACATGAATCGAAATCAGTTAACGCTCCTAAATACGCTTGGCCTACTCGGCATGACCGTAGTGCTGTTGATAGGCTTTATCCTTCAGTTTGTGCTTCATGAGTTGCCTTGCCCGCTGTGTTTGTTGCAACGTATCGGTTTTGTGATGGTTGCGTTTGGCTTCATGTTGAATGTGGTTTATGGGCCTCAACCTCGTCACTATGGCATTGTTTTGATCGGGGCCTTGTATGGTGTCGCCACCTCACTACGGCAGGTCTCATTGCACGTGATTCCAGGCACGCCTGGCTATGGGAGTCCTATCTTTGGAATGCACTATTACACTTGGGCTTTCGTGTTATTTACTGCGACCATATTAGCGGTTGCTGTCATTCTAATATTGACTAATAAAAAGCCATCGCAAGAAGCGTATAAGATGAGTAATTTGGGGCGTGTGGCGTGCTTATTAGCCATCGTCGTGGTTGCACTCAATGCTATCGCTACCTTTGTTGAGTGTGGTCCTTATCAGTGTCCAGATAACCCAGTGAGCTATTGGTTACTCAACTAACTCACATGGCAGTTATCAGCAAAAAGAGAAAGCCACAGCGTTTGCTGTGGCTTTGTTATTTTGGTGTCTTTTAGATATCAATTAGTTCGATTGATGCAAACCGTTCCAAACTATATCGCGGTAGCGTGCTTGGTTCGTGTCGCCTTCTGTACTAAAGACCATGATGGTTGCATCTCGGTTTAAACCTAGCTGATCACGTACTGCTTGGTCTGCACCTTCACGACAAAGTTGGTACAACAGACCTAACGTAATTGCACCTGACTCACCACTGACAATTTGGCTATCGCCGTGTAATGGATTTCCTAAAACTCTCATACCATTCGCTGAAACACTGTCTTCAACCGATACAAAATGGTTGCTGCAATCGCGGAGTAATGGCCAAGTCACGGGATTTGGCTCACCGCAAGCAAGACCTGCCATAATCGAATTCAATTCACCCGATACATTGACCATTTCGCCTTTCACACCTGAGCGGAAGATACAGTCTGCTGCAGCTGGCTCAGCAATAATGGTTTCGAAAGTGCCCGCACCTAGCTTATCAACTAAGTAGCCCAATACACCGCCAGCCATTGCGCCAACACCTGCTTGTAAAAAGACGTGAGTGGGTGACCCAAACTCTGATGCCTGAACTTGTTCAACGGCTTCATCTGCCATTGTCATGTAGCCTTGTGAAATCCATGTTGGGATTTCTTCATAGCCGTCCCAAGCGGTGTCTTGAACAAGCATCCAACCATTGTCTTGCGCAGTTTGGTTCGCCATACGTACCGTGTCGTCATAGTTAACTTCTGTCACGATACACTCGGCACCTAGGCCTTGGATACGGTTTACACTCGCTTGAGATGAGCCTTTTGGCATATAAACTACGGCTTTTTGTCCCATTTCACGAGCTGCCCACGCTACGCCCGTACCGTGGTTACCCGCAGTCGCTGTAGTAAATACCAATGGTTTATCTAATTTTGAAGCCACCGTTTTAAGGTTGATCTCAGAGATATCAATACCTAGGTGTTTAGCTAATTGACGACCAAGTGCGTAAGAGCCACCCAGCACTTTAAAGGCATTTAAACCAAAGCGTTTTGATTCGTCTTTCACCAAGATGGCTTTGACGCCCAATTGTTTTGCCAAGTGAGGAAGAGAGACAAGTGGTGTAGGTTGGTAACCTTCGATCTGGCGGTGAAACTCACGCGCTTGTTGGGCTTGAGAAGCGGTGAATAGTTCGCAGACTTGACCAGTATAGAATGAATTTTTTGATAGTTTTAACATAGGACACACTTAGATACAGACAGATGAATTAAAGGTCATTAAGCGATGGTCAATGACCTTGTTTAGTCGTTCATAGCGACAGGTAGTATTGCGAAAAATGCTACGCGATTACTTGATGTAAGCGATCGCTTCCACTTCAACTAATGCGTCTTTTGGTAGACGAGCCGCTTCAACACAAGAGCGTGCTGGTGCATTCTCAGTCCCGAATACTTCTGTGTATACCTCGTTAAATGCGACGAAGTTTTCCATATCAGATAGGAAACATGTGGTCTTAATAACAGTGTCCAGTGAACCACCGCTTTGCTCTAGTACAGCTTTCAAATTTTCTAGTGACATACGAGCTTGCTCTTTAATGCCACCTTCAACAAACGCCATTGTTTTTGCATCAAGAGGCAGCTGACCAGAAGTGAAAATAAGGTCTTTGAATGCCATGCCTTGAGAGTATGGGCCGATTGCTGCAGGTGCTAGATCTGTATGGATTTTTGTTTTCATTTCATTTCTCTTTATAGGATTTTTAAGCTCTAAACTCGCGGATATATTTATAGATAGCGTGGCGAGTTATACCAAGACGTTCAGATACGAATGCTGTCGCCTCTTTCAATTCGAAAATACCATTCTCAAGCAATAGCTTGGTAATGGCTTTGTTTCGACCTTTCAAGTTGACTGACTCATCGTTGTCGACTTCAAAAATAGCGTGCTCAAGTGCTTGCTCAATCACTTCTGTTGTTGAAGCTCCAAAGTTCTCATGCACACCCACAGGGGCATGAGCAATGTCCGGCATTAAAGTTTTTATGATCTCAGGAAACGGGTGAGACAAATTCATGTTGATACAGAATAGTCCAATCGGTTTGCCATTTTCTCCAGCTAGCACACAGGTCGTAGATTTAAGCAGTGACCCATCTTTGCTGGTGGTGAAGTAACTCTTTGGCGTGACCTCACCAGTGCTCTCAAACACACTCAGCATTTTCAGCCCTAGATCGGTGATAGGTGACCCTACTTCTCGACCTGTGTGATGACCGTTCACGATCTTCACCACTGATTTTTCAAAGCTCTCGAATGAGTGAATCACTACCTCACAATGCGGACCAATAAAGTCGGCAATAGTTTCGGCTAAGCGAAAGTTCAGTGCGAGATGCTCTCTGTCATTGTCGGTGAATTCTACGTTAAACGATTTATATGCTGATGCGTTCATTTTAGACCACTGTTGTTAACTTTAATTGCCTTTCATTATCTTTGGTTACTCGATGGATTTCAAGTTGCCAATTAACTTTATGTAACTATAAAACTATACACTCGCTCCTTGTACAAGCCTAAAGTTACAAATAAGTACCTAAAATTGATCAAAATCAACAAAAATTCTGGTTTTAGATGCGTTTGGGTCACTATAGTTAACTGTGAGATTGTGGTCACATTATTTAACTAAAATGTCAGTAAGATGCTCATCGTAACGTAAACAAAATTGAACTATAGGGTCGGTTCGTAATTGCTGACCCAACAATAATAATTAGAGGCCCCAATGACTAACTACCTAAACCGAGGCTTTGAACAAGCTGAGTTTGAAAACAGAACATCACGCGCTCAAAAAGTTATGCATGAGATGAAGCTAGACGCGATGATTTTTACTACGGAACCAAACGTTCGCTATTTTACTGGTTTTCACACTCAGTTTTGGCACAGCCCAACTAGACCATGGTTCGTTGTTATCCCAGCAGAAGGTAAACCTATTGCTATTGTTCCTGAGATTGGTGCTAGCGGTATGGCAGGAACATGGGTTGAGAACATCATTACTTGGCCTTCACCAAGGCCAGAAGATGACGGCATTAGCTTGGTTGCAAGCACGTTGAACTCTTTACCTTGTCGTCACGGCAGAGTTGGCGCGACATTAGGGATTGAGTCTCACTTGCGTATGCCAGTAAATAACTACCTCAAATTAACCACCATGGTTAAGAAAGATTTTGTTGATGTGTCATTAGCGATGCATGAGCTTCGTCAGATTAAATCACAAGCTGAAATAGAAAAAACTCGCGAAATCTGTCGTATTACCAATGTGGGCTTTAGCAAAATTCCTGGGTATGCAAAAGCCGGCATGACCGAGCGTGAAATCTGTAAACAGTTCCGTATCGATATGTTGTTAGAAGGTGCAGATGAATGTCCTTACATCATCGCAGGCTCAGGACCTGATGGTTATGACAGCATCATCATGGGTCCTACCGATCGCATTATTGAACCGGGAGATGTGTTGATCATCGATACGGGTGCTGTACGCGATGGTTACTTCTCTGATTTCGACCGTAACTGGGCATTTGGTCATGCGAGTGAGCAAACCAAAGCGGCATACCGCGCTACTTACGAAGCGACCACGAAAGGCTTCGAGGCAGCGAAACCGGGCGCAACCACGACTGACATCTACAACGCGATGTGGGGAGTACTAGAAGCTAATGGTGCATTGGGTAACGACGTTGGTCGTCTAGGTCATGGATTAGGTATGGAACTGACAGAGCGTCCGTCTAACACCGCTACCGACAACACAGTACTTAAGCCTGGCATGGTGATGACGCTAGAACCGGGCATGGTTTACGCACCGGGTAAGTCGATGGTTCACGAAGAGAACATCGTGATTACTGAAGACGGCGCTGAATGGTTGAGCGAACGAGCTGAACCAGAACTGATCATTATTTAGCTAAAAATTTAGCACCGTACAAATTTAACACCCTACAAAAGCTGACTCTGGATTCTGGAGTCAGCACATAAAAACTATAAAAATACGAGTTTCTCATGCAAACAATAGAACAGTTTCGACAATTTGAAATCCCATTACAGCACGTTCAGGCTCCAAGGATTGGTCGAGTTCATATCGGTTTAGTGCAACTAAGTACTGACCACTCTTTAGAGATGGACTGGGCAAAATTACTGGGCACACAAGCAGGAGTGTTTAGCTCCCGTGTTTATTACAGCAGCGAAATGACTCCAGAAGCGCTCGACCAAATTGCGGTTGGTATCAGCGAAGCATCCGATCTAATAGCGACGGGTTTACCCATGGATGTCATGGCGTTTGGTTGCACTTCAGCTTCTATCATTATCGGTGAAGAAAAAGTCGCTAACCTTCTTACACAAAATCGCGGTGATATTCCCGCAACCAACCCATGGACAGCTGCTCAAGCCGCATTTAAGCACTTGGGTGCAAAGAAAGTTGCCGTGTTTTCCCCCTACCCAACAGAAGTGAATTTCCCTCTTTATCAACAACTGACTGCCGCTGGCTTTGAAGTCCCTGTTTTAGGTTCACTTGGCATTGAGAAAGACACTGACATCACGACGGTTTCAAAGGAATCGATGATGGAAGCGTTGAGCAAAATGTTGCCGGGCTCTGGTGCCGATGTGGTGTTTATGTCTTGCACCAACCTTCGTGTTCTTGACCACATTCAAGAGATTGAAGATCGATTTGGTATCCCAGTCGTGTGCAGCAACTCTGCGATGTTCTGGCACTGCATGCACTTAGTCGGCAACAAAGCTCAATGTCCAGGTTACGGACAATTGCTAAATCAATAGCAACCAATGAATAAAGGAATTTTAAGATGAGTAATACAACTAAAGGTTGGTTAGCTGCCATTTTCATTGGCATGCTTTGGGGTATTCCGTGGATCGTAGGGACACCTATTTTAGAAGTAATGGACGCACAAGTCTTGGTATGGGTTCGCTATACCGTCGCTTTCATTACTCTGTTTGTGATTATCCAAGTCAGCAATGCGATGGGTAAACCACAGAAAAAAGTCGATTTTAAACTTAATTGGGCAAACCGACACGACATCTTCTGGGCGGCATGTTGCGGCATTATTGGTCAAGGTGCTTTCAGTTTTCTATCGTTCCTATCTCTTGATTACATTACCGCTTCAGAAAACGGCGTGATCCAAGGCCTTATCCCAATCATCATTTTGTGTGTCGGTTTCCTTCGCCACGGCGAGCGTTTTACACCACTACAAATCTTGGCAGCTGTTGGCGCCTTCGTTGGTGTCGCTATTTTGGTCATGGACCCTTCTGTTGAAGGCAGCGGATTTAACATTGGTCACTTGATCTGTCTGGGTAGTGCCGCGAGCTTCTCTACGATGGCTTACGCTCGTGCCAAGCTTGCTGAGAAATATGGTTCAGTAGCGACGATGTATCACCAGTTTGTTTTTGCGGCAATTGGCTTCGGTCTTTACCTACTGGTTGTCGGCGCCGATTTCTCTTCAGCTCTCGGTATTTTCAGTTCTCCACTTCGTATGGCTTGTATTGCAATTCTGGGTGTGGGTATTTCAGGTATCAGTTACCTAATCTACATCTATGCAATGGAACGAGTCGGCGTAGACGGAACGGGTATGGCACTTAACTTGATGCCTCTGTCTTCTTTTGTCCTGGCTGTGTTTGCTCTCGGTGAAGCGGTAACGCCAATGCGACTACTAGCGATTGCAGTTGTTATTGGCTCAATGATGTTGTTCATGAAGTTTGGTAAGGCGAAGAAAAAAGCGCCTCGGCTGAAAACGGCGACAGACGTTAACTAGCGAAAAACCACTAAATAAAATTATGAGTAACAAGGCGGTGTGCGCACCGCCGTTACCTAAAAATTATGGAAGATAGACAGATGAACACAACAAACAGAGACACATTTTTAGGATGGACTGCTGCCATTGCTGTTGCCTGTATCTGGGGCGTAACTGGGGTGGTATCTAAGCCGCTCTCTATGGCTGTTGACCCGATGACATTGGTATTTTTCCGCTACGTTACTGCGGTAATTGGCCTTTCCATCATTTTCTTTTTTACATCACGTAGTAAAAGCTTGAGCGCTGACTTGGGTTCTTCATTAAAGATCGATACCAAAGATATTGGTCGCATTGCGCTTTGTGGCATCGTTGGACAAGGGGTGTTTTCATTGTTCAACTTCCTTTCTCTTTCTCACATTGGTGCGACTGAAAACGGTGTAATTCAAGGCATGCAGCCGTTCGCGACGGTTTTCTTTGGCATGATGTTTATGAACTTCCGTATGAACAAGATTCAGTGGGGTGCTTTCATTGCTTCTGCGGTTTGTATTTACGCAATGAGTGTTGGTCCGACAAACTCCATTGAAGGTGGTACGCCACTACTAGGTTACGTTTACGTGACGTGTTCAATGTTGGCGTTAGCGTGGACAGCCCACTTACGAGCTAGTTTAGCGGACAAATACGGTTCAGTTGTTTCGATGCTTTACCAATACATCTCAGTTGCAGTAATGGGCATCATCGTTGTATTGACCATGGGCTTAGACCTATCTCAGATTTACATTATCTTCTCTAGCCCGCTGTTAATTGCTTTGCTTATTTTCTTAGGTACGGGTATCTCTGGCGGTAGCTACTTGATTCAATTGTATTCTTTCAAGCGTATCGGTGTCGAAAAGGCAACGATGGCATTAAACCTCATGCCTTTGGTTGGCTACTTAGTGGCGGTTCTAACACTTGGCGAACAGATGGCAATGGGCAAAACCATCGTTGTTTCATTAATTGTGGTCGCACTTTACGTGTTCACGAAGTTTGAGACAAAGCAGGAAGAACAATCTTCAGAAAATTTAGCTTGCGATAAAAAAGCAACACCAGAAGCGAGCTAAGTGATGAAATCAGTGACTAAAGGTTGGATGGCCGCGATTGGCGTAGGGTTGTTATGGGGTTCAGAGGGCGCATTAGCTACCTTGCCATTACAAACCATTGATGCGCGATTGTTGGTGTGGCTACGCTACATGATGGCATTCTTTGTTTTATCTTTAGTCCTGATTTTCTCAGCAATGATCCACAAGAAAACTCAAAGCAAACCGAAGTTGGCGTTTAGTTGGGCTAATCGGAGCGATCTATTCAAGTTGTTGGTATGCGGTGTCGTTGGCCAAGGTTTGTTTAGCTTTCTTTCGTTTCTCTCGTTGGACTATATTTCACTGTCAGAAAATGGCGTTATTCAGGGACTTGTTCCCATTGCTATCTTGGCGATAGGTCAGCTTTTTTACGGTGCTCGATTTACTCGCATGCAAATCGTCTCTAGCGGAATTGCTTTAGTTGGCGTCAGCATGTTAGTGCTAGCTCCTCCGTTTACGTCTCAAGATAGAGGAGTAAACATCGGACACCTGATTTGTCTATTGAGTGTGCTGAGCTTTGCGTCGGTGACTCATTTGCGCGCTCAGCTTGCAGAAAAATACGGTGCAACTTGCACCATGCATTATCAATTTGGTTTTGCGGCGGTTGGATTTTTCATTTACTTACTGGTTTCAGGCCTTGATGTACCAAGCCTGTTACTGGTGATTCGCCCTTCTTGGTCGTTACTCTGCATTATCGTGCTAGGTGGCTTTGTATCAGGGCTGGGCTACATCGCATACATATACGGCATAGAGCGTGTTGGTGTTGAAGGCAGCAGTATGGCTTTAAACCTCATCCCTATGTCTGCATTTTTCATCGCTGTTTTGGTGTTTGGAGAACCCATCACACCTTTTAGGGCGCTGGCTGTTGGCTTGATTATTGTGGCAATGATGCTGTTTGCTGCATCCAACAAGTCCCGCGAGATGACATCTAAAACAGTTTTAACAAATTAATTTTAAGTATTTATTGGAGTTTCCATGACTAACATTGCCAACGTTACAGAATGGCGCCGCCATTTACATCAGTACCCAGAGTTCGGCACTGAAGAGTTCAAAACATCTGAATTCGTAGCGAACAAGCTCGAAGAGTTCGGCATTGAAGTTCACCGCGGTATTGGCGGAACAGGTGTGCTTGGAATTCTGAAAAATGGCACAAGCGATCGCTCGATTGGTCTACGTGCGGATATGGATGCGCTGCGCATTCATGAACAGAACACTTTTTGTCACGCTTCAAAACATGAAGGAGCGATGCACGCTTGTGGACATGATGGCCATACCGCGATGCTACTGGGTGCGGCGCAAGAGTTAGCAACCAGTAAGCAATTTGATGGCACTGTATACTTCATTTTCCAACCAGATGAAGAGCGAGGCACAGGAGCGAAAGCGATGATCGCTGATGGCCTGTTCACTCGTTGGAATATGGATGCGATTTACGCTATGCATAACTTACCGGGTATCCCAGAAGGTAAATTTGTGACTCGTCCAAGCTCGCTTATGGCAAGTGAAAGCAGTTTTGAGATTGTGATCAAAGCGACGGGCGGTCACGCGGCGATGCCACACATGGGAACCGACCCGATTGTTGTTGGATCTCAGGTGGTCACAGCACTGCAAACCATCGTTTCGCGTAATTTGAGCGCCATTGATGAGACGGCGGTTATCTCGGTGACTAATTTTGTTACCAATGGCACCGTGAATGTGATTCCTTCGCAAGTGACTATTTCTGGTGACACTCGCAGCTTTACCGATCAAGCATTGCATAAAATTGAGAAAGCGATTGAGCGTGTTGTCGCTGGCCAGTGCATGTCGGCAGGTGTTGATTATCAATACCACTTCAACAACAGCTTCTTATCAACGATTAACACGCCTGAAGAGACGGCTCATGCAGTGAAAGCAGCACAAGCCGTTGTTGGTGAAGATAATGTAAATGGAGCATGTGAACGCTTCACCATCAGTGAGGATTTCTCGTTCATGTTACGCGAAGTAAAAGGGTGTTATGTGCTAGTTGGGAATGGTGTTGGTGAATGTGGAGGCACTGCGCTTCATAATCCACACTACGATTTCAACGATAACATTTTGGAGCATGGTGTTGGGTTCTGGAAGACTTTGGTAGAACAACAATTGTCACAGTAAGTTGATGAAAAAAAGAGCGAGAGGCAAGCTTCTCGCTCTTTTTGTATGCGTTGTCCCGTCCTGAAATGT
>NZ_JBFRUJ010000080.1:116709-116861 GCF_041474575.1 Vibrio sp. 10N.222.51.C5 | reverse complement strand
CCGAGGTAAGCGTAGTTACGTTCCGCTTCCATTACTGCAAATTCACCCAAACGAATAAATGCTTTACGTGGTAATGTTGCTAAGAAGTTTGGATTACCACGACCTGCGTCTAGTAAAGCACGGTCTGGCACTGCTTGCGCCACTTCAATCAG